>CABXEZ010000049.1 GCA_902511405.1 uncultured Alphaproteobacteria bacterium | reverse complement strand
TAGCTCCAGGATTTCCTGGATATAATGAAGACATTACTAAATACGCAGTATTTGATGTAGCTAAAGCTAAAGAGCATTTAGCTAAAGCAGGTTATCCAAATGGAGATGGCTTTCCAGAAATCGAAATTTGGTATCGTGATCAAGGTGGTTACAACGGAGCTATCACAGCACCAATGTTACAATATCTTCAAGCTGAGTACAAAGAGCATTTAGGTATTGATATGAAGATTAAAGTTATGTCAATTGGTGAGTGGTATGATGCTTTAACTAATAATAAAAATAATCTGTTCTTATCACCGTATGAGTATGATTATTTAGATCCAAGTAACTTCTATGGGATTTTTTATAATGGCGGAAGACACAGCCATAATCTAGATTCTTATGATAAACTTGTAGCTGAAGCAGATGCTCATCCTGACTATGATGTAAGATTGAAGTTGTACGAGTCAGCTGAAATGGAATTAATAAATAATGCATCAATAATTCCATTAATGCATCCTATAACGACATCTCTTATTAAAGAGTCAGTTAAGGGTGATGGACCTAAAAATAATAATCTTGGGTTTGCACCTCTTAACCAAAGATCACACTACTTCTTTACACATATAACTAAATAAATTTATTTATGTCTTATGCCCCATTAATATGGGGCATAATTTCCTTTTTAAAGATGAGTCTTGTAAAAGTTAAAAATTTAACAATTAGTTTTAAACAATATGATAATATTGTTTATGCCGTTAGAGGTATTTCTTTTGAGATTAATCAGGGAGAAAGTCTGGGAATAGTTGGGGAGTCTGGCTCAGGTAAGTCAGTTACTTTCATGACAGTAATGGGACTAATGAATTCTCCTACATCAATTGTCGAAGCTGATTTGATTGAGATTGATGGTATTAATGTTTTAGACAGATCAAAAGAAAATATAAAAAAAATTAGAGGAAAGATTGCCGCGATGGTGTTTCAAGACTCTATGACCTCATTTGATCCTTTACATACAATTGGGTATCAAATAGCAGAAACAATCGTAACGCATAAAAATATAAATAACAAAGAAGCTTTAAAACAAGCTGAACATTTACTTGAGAGAGTAGAGATACAAAATGCAAATAAAGTTCTTAATTATTACCCCCACCAATTATCAGGAGGTATGCTACAAAGAGCTATGATTGCAATGGCTTTATCGTGTGAACCAAAATTATTAATTGCAGATGAACCAACAACTGCGCTTGATGTAACTGTTCAAGCACAAATTTTGCAATTACTAACTGATATTCAACTAGAAACAAATATGAGCTTTGTGATGATAACTCATGACCTAGGTGTAATTGCCGAAACAGTAGATAGGGTATTAGTAATGTATAGCGGAAAAATCATGGAAAACTCAAATGTTTTTGATATCTTTAATCAGCCTAAACATCCTTACACAAAAGCTCTTATTGATAGTATCCCTGGAAAAGAGCCGGGCAAAAAAAGGCTTAAAGAAATATCCAAAGAAGATAGAGATCTTTGGTATGCAGGAACATAAATGCAAAAAGTATTAGAATTAAAAAATGTTTCTAAAATTTATTCTGAAACAAAAAATATTACAAATTTTTTATCAAAGAATGATGATAGGTTTGTAGCTGTAGATAATGTTTCATTTTCACTTGAAGCTAAAAAAGTTTTAGGTTTGGTTGGCGAGTCAGGATCTGGAAAATCTACCTGTGCCTTAATGGCAATGAAGTTACTTGATATAACAGATGGAGAGATTTTTGTTAATAATAACAATATTACAGATCTAAAATTACAAGAATTAAAACAATACAGAAAAGAAATGCAAATTGTTTTTCAAGATAGCTACTCTTCTCTAGATCCTATGATGACTATTTCAAAAATAATTATTGAACCTTTTATTATTCATAAAATGTATTCTGCAAATGAAAGAAATGAGATAGCGATAGATTTGCTTGAAAAAGTTGGTTTAAATAAAACTTATACGAATAGATATCCTCATGAGTTATCTGGCGGTGAAAGACAGCGTGTATCAATTGCGAGAGCCCTTGCTCTAAAACCCAGTATTCTAGTAGCCGATGAACCAACATCTGCTTTAGATGTATGTGTTAAAG
>CABXEZ010000048.1 GCA_902511405.1 uncultured Alphaproteobacteria bacterium | reverse complement strand
GGCAAACCCTGTTTAAATTTTTGTCCAGTTATATAATTAGGAAGAAGATGAGAAAAAGAGTCATTTAAAATAGATTTTAATTTTCCATTTTGTAGTTTCATCTCTAAAGGTAAGGATAGCATGTACAAATAAACATTTTTATCTAGAAACGGAGATCTAATTTCTACAGAATTAGCCATAGAGGCCCTATCCCATTTATGAAGAAAGTATTGTAAAAAGCCACAATGAGTTTTATAAAATGTATATTGAAAATCTATATTAAAGTTTTCTAAATCTTTAATATAATCTTTGATTGTAAAATCACTTTCACTAAAGTCTTTTTTACTTTTAGGCAGATAGTCGCTAAAATAATTCTTTGTATCAATAAAGCTTCCAAAATTTATACCTGCTTTAGTTTTATTGTTTGCTAATGAACCAAAAAAATTTGTCATTAAATTTATATTAGTATCAGAATTAAAATCGTAGTTAATTTTATTAATATTAGTTAAGTTATTATAATATGTAAATGATAGTTGTGGCATAAAACTAGGCATACCTAAAAACTCATCTGGGCCTAAACCATCTATACTTACATCAATGCCAAGGCTTTTTTGTTTTTTGTATAATTCGAGTTGTTTATTATATTCATCAACTATTTCTAATTGACTAAATAAATAAGAGAGAGAGTCTATGTCATAACTTAATTCTGTATTTATTATCGTTGCTTTTCTATCATGTAAATATGTAAGATTTTGTGCATATTTTGTTGTCAGACTCTCTTTGTAATCGACTATAACTGGGTTCAAATCTATGCTTTGGCTGGAATTTTCTTTTGAGTCAATAAGATTTAAGATGGAGAAAATTATAGAAGAGTCTAGACCGCCACTGAGTGATGTGCCTATTTTTAAATCAGCGTCTAGCCTAAGTTTAGTTGCGTTATAAATTCTATTATAAAAATCTTCTTTGTTATAATTATAATCTGGATTTATGGAAATTAGATTATTTAGAGGCTCAAACCAATTAAATATTTTTTTTTCGAAAGTTTCTAAATTTATCTCAAAAACACTACCAGGTTTTGTTTGATATATATCTTTAAATTTTGTACCATTGAAATCATAAACAGATTTATAGTTAAGCCCTAAATGTTCTGGATCAAACTCTGGGGGTTTGAGCGCCTCAAAACCTTTAATTTCAGAACAAAAACTTATATATTCCTGATCTTCATAGATGTATAGTGGTTTTGTACCTAAACCATCTTTGGCAACAAGAAAAGTATTCTCATCTTTATCTAAAATACAAATTACCCAATCACCATTAAATTGATCAAAAGATTTAACACCCCATTCTTTGTATGCATTTAAGGCAACCTCTGTATCACTATCAGTAATAAATTTATAACCAAGTTTAATTAGTTTTATCCTTATTTCTTTAAAATTAAAAATTTCTCCATTAAAAATTATGTAAATCTTATTATCATTAGACATAGGTTGTCTCCCAAGATTTCTGGGATCCATTACAGGCAGCCTTACATGTGATAAAAGAATATTATTGTAATCTAAATATCCAGCTTGATCAGGGCCTCTATGTGAGATAATCTTGCTCATATTTTTTAATACGCTTAGCAGCTTGTCATCTTTGTTTTTTTTATTAATTATTCCAGCTATTCCACACATTTTTTTGATAATTTTTAATTGTTTAATAATATAATATTATATCTAAATTCTGCTCTTTAGAAAGTTATAAAAAATTTATATTTTTGATTTAATCAATAATTTTTCTACTTCTTGGATATAAGATTTATCCCAGAGAGCAACATTACATAATGCGTAATAAAGTTGATAAATAGGTTCATAATCTAAATAATTTTTATCAATATTAATATAGTGGTTATATTTTTTTAAAAAATTTGAGTCAATAAATTGAGGGTTAAACCACCTAAGATACGCAACTTCCATTTCGTTGTGTCCAAAAAAAGAACCCGGATCAATAAAGCCAACAAAATTTTTATTATTAAAAATAATATTTCCTTCCCATAAGTCACCATGAAGTAATTGTGGAGTGGGATTTTCTGGAATAAAATTTTTAATATTTTTTAATATAAAATTAATTTTTTTATTAATAAAACCACTCATATTTTCTCTTTTAGATGCTAATTCAAAAATAGGACCTAATCTTTTGTTTGAGTAGA
>CABXEZ010000047.1 GCA_902511405.1 uncultured Alphaproteobacteria bacterium | reverse complement strand
CTAAAGGCCCTCCAATCTCGATGATATTGGCCAGAGGAATTGATGAATATAAAAACTTTAAAATGGATAAAATTCCAAAAGGCGATTTTGACTCTGAAGCTATTGCTGAGCATGATTTAGCTAGTTCGCCACATGCACCATCTAATTATGCAACTTCTTAAATTTTATTTGTAGCAGTATAACTTAAAATTTTTACTACTTCATCAACAGTACTTGCAATAGCTGATGCAGATGCATCTATTTCTTTCAATGCATGTTGATGCTCTTCATTATGTAATACAACTAAACTTTTAGATAAGCCAATAGCATATCCTGCATCAAAAGCGGCGTTCCATTGCTTATATTTATCTCCAAATCTAACTACCACTAAATCTGCTTGTTCTATTGCGTTTTTTGTTCGTATTGAATTAATTTTAGCAGATTTATGATCATGCCAAAACTTTTTATCTTCTTTCCCTAAAATTTCAACACCAACATCATCAGACAACTCATGGTTAGTTACAGGAGATAAAAACTCAATTGGTAATCCTAAAACTTCACATTTTTGTATAATTTCCTCTCTCCAATTTGTGTGAATCTCTCCTGATAGATAAACTGTAAGTTCCATAATTTCTTTATAAATTCTAATAAAGCATTGTAAATATTTTAATGAATAAAAGTTTATGTTAACAATTATACATGATTAATAGATTCTCAGTTCCTCCATTATTTCAATCAACAAAAAAATTAGCGAAAATTGCATCAGGAATTATAGAACCCGATTTAGTTCTATTTAATGCGCGAGTTTTATCTACCTATACGGACAGAATTTTAGAAAACAAAGAAATATGGGTTTCTAGCGGGAGGATAGTTTGTGTTAAGGATAATGGAGATCATAAGCGAATATTCAACAAATCTGATTTGCCAACATATGATGCGCAAAATAATATTTTAGCCCCAGGTTTAATTGATCCACATATGCATATTGAAAGTAGCATGATGACAGGGTGTGCTTATGCTGAACCAGCACTTCTAAACGGAACTACTACAATCTTTTGTGACTCTCATGAGATTGGTAATGTTAGTGATATTGAAGGTATTGAATGGATGCTTGAAGATTGCCGACAAGCCCCTTTGTCTGTTTTTCTTACCTTACCTAGCACTATACCTGCAACTAATGATGCTTTTTTATCAGAAAGTAATCCAGCGATAGGCAATTTCACCTCAGCAATTAATTTTTGATTATCAACTATAACTATTCCCCCTTGAGTTTCGTTTATTCTATTGACTGCGAATTGCATATCTTCTGCATTTAAACCAGCAACAATAATATTATGTGCATCATGACCTACACTACTAGCTACTGCCCCTGATGATAAATTAAAATCTTTTAAAAAACCATGAGCAAAATCTCCATTTTTGTTATGTCTTTCAATGACACACAAATGGCAAAGATTATTAGTTTTTAATATTTGTGACCAATTACTATATTTTTCATTAATTTGAATCTGGTCTTTAAATGTTACAATGCCTGGTAATTGTGCTCTAATAACATTTATCATAAATTCATTTTTTTCAGGTATCTGAGGAATCATATCAATATTGCTAGGAAGATGGACAGTATTATAAGCTTTAGTGGGATACTTAAACCTATTGTTAGTTAACTGTTTATCCAAAACATTAGTAATTTTTTTATCCTCGACAACTAACTCCCCCCCTAACCAAGTATTATGAACATTTAAATCATCATCTACCATTATAATATCAGCTCTTCTGCTATGACCAAGAGCTCCATAGTCTCTATCTATATTATAGCGCGTTGCAGGATGCAAAGACCCCATAGACCAGGCTCCGGCTCTATCAATTCCTAAGTTTCTGGCTTGGCGCACCACCCAATCTAGTCCAAAATTAAATAAATCATCTGCATCTCTATCATCCGTGCATACACATATTCTTTTTGTACTTGCTTGATATTCTGTAATAACTTTAATTGCTTCCTTTATGCTATTCCATGGAGTTTTAGGATTCCCTCCACGAAGAAAAATCCATAGTCCAGCATCAAGTAAATCATTTGTAAATAATTTTTCTTCTGCTTCGTGCGTATCTGTTATTCCACTTGCAGCGTAAGCTGCTACAAAATCTCTGCCAAAAACATGTCCACTGACAGGTAAATTTCTTTTTAATGTTTCAGCTATAATAGAGTGTGGCAAGTCTTCAGCATTACAAACAGATACAAAATCCATTTTTTCACCAAGACCAATTATTTCAGGCC
>CABXEZ010000046.1 GCA_902511405.1 uncultured Alphaproteobacteria bacterium | reverse complement strand
AACTGCTTTGTGTATGGATTTTTTGGGTTTTTAAAAATCCCAAGCTTGTCTCCATGCTCAATAATTTCACCATCTTTCATAACATAAATATAATCTGCAATTTTGTTAACTACTCCAAGGTCATGACTAATAAATAAAATTGACATTTTTCTTTTTTTTTGAATTTTGTTTAGAAGTGATAATATTTGTTGTTGTACAGTTACATCTAATGCAGTTGTGGGCTCATCAGCAATTAATAAATCTGGGTTATTAGCTATACTCATTGCGATCATTACCCTTTGACGTTGTCCACCTGAAAGTTCATAAGAATAAATATTTGGTCTATTCATTAAATCTTCTAAATTTACTTCTTTTAGTAAGTTCAAAACAGAAGCATTAAGTTCTTCCAAGTTTTTTTTATTGTGAGTTGTAATCATTTCTTTAATTTGTTTATCAATTGTATGCAAAGGGTTGAGACTAGACATAGGTTCTTGAAAGATTGTAGAAATTTTATTTCCTCTAATTTTTTCAATTTCATTTAATGGAAGTTGAAGTAAATCTTTTTCTTTAAATATTATGCTCCCACTATTTATATTAGCATTTCCAGGTAATAATTTTAGAATACTTAGAGCAGATAATGTTTTCCCAGAACCAGACTCCCCAACGATAGCAACAGTTTTACCTTTTGGTATTTCTATATTTACATTATTAACAACATTTTGATTTTGTTTAAAATTAATCTTTAAATTTTTAATTGAAATAAGACTCATGTTAATTGAAAGTCTTTCTTGGATCTAAGGCATCTCGCACTGCTTCACCAATAAAAACTAAAAGACCAAGCATTAACCCTAATGTAAAAAAACTTGTTAGTCCAAGCCAAGGCGCTTGTAAATTATTACGTCCTTGGTTTACCATTTCACCTAATGATGCAGAGCCTGGAGGTAAACCAAAGCCTAAAAAATCTAAACCTGATAACGCTGTGACTGAAGCACTCAGACTAAAAGGTAGAAACGTTATAGTTGCAACAGTTGCGTTTGGGATCATGTGTCTAAATATTATTTTAGTTGTGCTAACCCCAAGTGCTTTAGCTGCTCTAATGTAATCAAAATTTCTAGCTCTTAAAAATTCTGCCCTGACTACTCCTACGTAACCCATCCAACTAAAAAGGAGTAAAATAATTAATAGCCACCAAAAGTTTGGTTGGATTACGCTAGCAAGGATTATTAAAATATACAATGTTGGTATAGCTGACCAAATCTCCATAAATCTTTGAAAAAATAAATCAGTTTTTCCACCAAAATAACCCTGGATTGCCCCAGCAGAGACACCAATAACCATAGAGAAAAAAGTTAATGTAAAGCCAAACAAAATGGAAATTCTAAATCCATATATTAATCTTGAAAGCACATCTCTTGCCTGATCATCTGTACCAAGCCAGTTTTTTCTACTTGGAGGTGAAGGAGCAGGACTATCCATATCACGAATTATGGTATTATATTTATAAGGAATAATAGGCATGATCATCCATCCAGAAGAATTAATTAAATTTTTTACAAATGGATCCCTGTAATCAGCTTCAGTTTCAAAATCTCCCCCAAATGTAGTCTCTGAATAGGATTGTAAAATTGGATAGTAAAATTCGTTTTCATATTTAATGAGTAATGGTTTTTCATTAGCAATAAAATCTGCAAAAAGTGAAATTAAAAATAAAACAAAAAAAATCCAAAAAGAATAAAGACCTCTTTTATTTCTAACAAAATTGCTTAAGCGTCTTTTATTAAGAGGCGACAAACTTTTCATTCTCGAGACTCAAAATCTATTCTTGGGTCAATTAGGGAATACATAAAATCACCAAGAATTCCCATAACAAGACCAAGCAATGAAAAGAAATATAATGTTGCAAAAATAACAGGATAATCTCTTGTAAGAGCTGCTTCATACCCAAGTAAACCTAAACCATCTAAAGAAAATATAACCTCAATAAACAAAGAGCTTGAAAATAATATTCCAATAAATGCTGAAGGAAAGCCCGCAATAACTATAAGCATTGCGTTTCTAAAAACATGTCCATAAAGAACTTTTCTCTCTGATAAGCCTTTAGCTCTTGCCGTCATTACATACTGTTGATTAATTTGATCTATAAAAGAATTCTTAGTTAAAAAAGTTAAACCAGCAAATCCACTCACAATCATTGCAAGTAAAGGCAGAGTTAAGTGCCAAAAATAATCTTTTATTTGAGCAAGAAGAGTTAATTCTTCAAAATTTTCGGATACTAAACCTCTTAAAGGAAAAATATCATAAAACCGACCACCTGCGAAAAAAACTATAAGAATAACAGCAAATAAAAAATTTGGGATTGCATAACCAATTGTAACAATACTACTGGAAATAATATC
>CABXEZ010000045.1 GCA_902511405.1 uncultured Alphaproteobacteria bacterium | reverse complement strand
TGTTCAGCCAGCAACAGGTATGAATGCAGACTCCGTTGCAGAATATGTAATTAATAGTTCACTTTCTTTATTAAAAAATGTGCCTTTAATGCATCAAGAAACCTCTTTGGGAAATTGGCCTAGGACTTCACTTTCTTCAAGAGAATTGAATGGTAAAATATTTGGCTTAATGGGTTTTGGTTTAATTGCTAAAAAAGTGAGCACATTGGCTAAAATATTTAATGCTCACATAATTGCTTATGACCCATTTATTGACTCAAGTATTTCAAGTGAATTTAATATTAAATTAGTTGAAATAAATGAGATATTTGAAAAGGCTGATGTTATTTCTATTCATTTACCTCTAACACCAACTACTAAAAACTTATTAAATTATGATGCTTTTACCAAAATGCAAAAGCAACCAATTATTATTAATTCCTCTAGAGGGTCTATAATTAATGAAGACGACTTATTAAGAGCTTATGATGAAAAACTAATTTCTGGCTTTGCTTTAGATGTTTATGAAACTGAGCCAGCACCAAAAATTTTTTTAAATAGTATAAAGGATAATACTAATTGCATTCTTACCCCTCATATTGCTGGTGTTACAGAAGAATCAAATATTAGAGTGAGTGATTTTATTGCAAATTCAGTAAAAGAATTTTTTAAACTATAATTTAAATTCTTCCATAAATACAACTCGGTTTTCTTTTATTGAGCTTTCAGCCGCTTCACCTATAGCTACTGACATTAGTCCATCTTTAAGAGACACTTCTGGTTTCTTATTTTTTTGAATAGCATCGATAAAAGCTAAATGTTCAAAATAAGTTGATCCATGATGATGTCCTGCAGCTAATATTTCTTTATCAACTTTGACTTCATTTGACTCAGTAATATTATTTTTTCTAAGACTAATTCTAACTTCTGATGAGTCCTTTCCTGAAGCACTTGATGGAACAAAAGTTTCTATCTTGCCTATATCCCCCACAGCAACTATTTCTTCTTGATATTTTGAGTTTTCTGCAAACATACATAAATCAAGCATTCCCCGCACACCATTTTCAAAATCTACAATTACAAATGCATTATCAATAATATCTGGAGTCTTTCCGTCATATTTTTCTTCTAGATGGTTAACATCTTGATTTCCACTAGCATAAACTTTAGTTGGCTCACTTTGAATAACTAGTCTCATAAGATCAAAAAAGTGACAACATTTTTCAACTAATGTTCCTCCAGTATTTACTGCAAATCTATTCCAATCATCTACTTTATGCAAAAAGGGAAATCGATGTTCGCGAATGGAAAGCATTTTTATTTTACCGATTACATTATTATGAACTTCTTTGATTAATTGTTGTACTGGAGGCATGTATCTGTACTCCATTCCAGTCCAAATTATTTTAGAATAATTTTTTGACATTACTTCAAATTTTTTACAATCCTCTGTGGTCGTACATAAAGGTTTTTCTATTAACAAATGTTTATTTGTTTTTAATATGCGCTCTAATACATTGAGGTGTGTAAAATTTGGTGTCGCAATAATATATGCATCTGCAATATTATTACTTATTAATTCATTTAAATCATTATAAAATTTTGTAGAGTTCTTCACTAATGATTTAGTTTGGTTTCTTGAATTTTCATTAGTGTCGCAAATTGCTAACACTTCTGCATTCTCAATTATATTGATATTTTGAATATGTTCCTGGCCCATAACACCAGTTCCAATCACACCATATTTTATTTTATTTGTCATATAGTATATGTTGGTATCTTTAATTGTTTTCCTAAACTTTTAATATCTTCAAGTACATCTCCATACGTGAAACCTACATGATGCTCTAAACCGCTTAAAAATAAATTTTTTATTTTATTATGCGTATTTTTACCTAAACTGATTACTCCTGAAGTTCCAGAAAAAGAATTTTTCCTTTTAAGAACTTTGCCATTCATTACGATAAATTTTAATTTATTTTCTGATTTTGATACTCGAAAAATCGTAATATCACCTGATTTAAATGCAAAGTTATGTAGAAGGGGCTTCTTTCTATTTGAGTGCACTGTAGCACTAGGTGTATTTTTCTCTGCCATACTGATAGGGGCAAGTCCACAATGCCAAAAAACAGTAGTATTATCTTGTTCATCAACATCAACAATATCGACTAATAAAGCAGGTTTGTTATTTAATTGATTTAAAATATTACATGTTAAGCTTCCAAGTACATCAGCTTCACAGGCAGAGCTTATTTTATTCTCATTCATCATCGCCATTGGTCCGCAGGAAGCACAACCATATTCTGTAAACATCTCAGGCCAACAACGAACAGCAAATGCATCAATATTTTGTGTTTGTTGAATTCTTTCAAGACCATGGAATAGAGATATACTTTTATTCAATTCTTTTTGATTTACTTGATCGGTGTTTTTAAGGTTTTTGCTTATGTTGTTCTTAGTTACACTTATTTCTTTTTTATCAATTTTACTGGAAATATTAAATAAACTCTGCAATTTTATTTTTGTTACATTTGCATTAAATTTTGATTTTAATTCTTCATTATTAAAATCACAAGTATCAAATCCTTCAGGTCTTTCACCAATCA
>CABXEZ010000044.1 GCA_902511405.1 uncultured Alphaproteobacteria bacterium | reverse complement strand
ATGAAACTTTTTTATTAATTACTAAACAAAAAGCTAAACAATTATTACCCAGCAATCCAACTACGAATGTTTTTTTTCAAGTAAGTTCAAATTTTAATCATACCAAATATCAAGATTTATTTTTGAACCCTGCAAACAAAACAAATATTTTAAACTTTAAAAAATTTAATTCGTTTAAATCAAAAGTATTTCATAATTATGCTCTAGAATTATCTAAAAATGCTAAATTGATACCCTCACTTATTTTTAAAAAAATTAAATCTGAGTATAATGACAATATAGATAATTTGTTGTTTGAAATGGGTTTATTAAAATTTAAATATTCAGATTTAGTAAATCAAAATAAGCATATTTCAGATAGTATTAAGTTAATCTCAAGCGCAAATGTACCCCTTCCTTTAGTAGAAAACAGCTCCTTTAAAATATTTAAGTCTTATATCGGTTCACAACAACATATGGCTATTATCATTAATCCTAAAAAAATTAAAAAAACTGCTAACTTAAGAATTCACTCAGCATGTTTTACTGGTGATATTTTTCACTCTTTAAAATGTGATTGTGGCGAGCAACTAAATAATTCTATAACTTACATGTCTAAAAATAATGGTGGAGTAATACTTTATTTAGATCAAGAAGGTAGGGGTATTGGTTTAGCAAATAAAATGAGAGCTTATTCCCTTCAATCAAGAGGATTAGATACTATTGATGCAGATCATAATATTGGTTTTTTAGAAGATGAAAGAGACTTTAACGTAGCTAGTAAAATTCTTAAACTTCTTAATATTAAAAATGTAAATATCATTACTAATAATCCATTAAAAATGTCAGCAATTAAAAAAGCAGGAATAAAAATTATTAATCAAATAAACACAAAACCTACAATAAATAAGTATAATAAAAACTATTTTAAAACTAGAGTTAAAAAAACTAGTTATCGTCTAAAAATAGCTGTTTAATACTTATTTAATTAATGAAAAAAATATATGTAATTCGTCATGCTGAATCAGAAGCCAATGCAGCTGTCGACTTAGATAATCCCACTTATTATTATGATGCTAAAATTACAAAAAGAGGTGAGGATCAAGCATTAAAGGCTAGAAGTGTATTAGAAAATTTACATTTTGATACTTTTATATGCTCCCCATTAACAAGAACTCTGCAGACTTTTTCAATAATATTCCCTGATAAAAAACCTGTTATTGAACCATTAATTCGTGAGCACTTATTTCATTCATGTGATGTTGGGAGGCAACCTAATGATTTAAAAAAAGATTTTAAATCTTTTGATTTTTCAAATTTAAATAAATTCTGGTGGAATAATAACGAACAAATTAATGAAAAAAAAATTGTTAAAGAAAATTTCAATGATATAAAAAATAGATTAGATAAATTTAAATTATGGCTTAATGAATGTAATAGTAACTCAATTGCTTTAGTTAGTCATGGGACTTTTTTAAGTCAAATAACTGGTTATATGTTAGAAAATTGTGAACATTATGTATGGGAGTATTAAAAGATGAGTGAATTTAAAATTAATGAAAATAAAATTGATAAACTTGCTAACCTTTCAGTTAAAAGAGGTGTAGGATTGCAAAAAGGTCAAAATCTTTTAATAACAGCACCTATTGAATCTCTTCCACTTGTAAGAAAAATTGCTGAACACGCGTATAAAGAAGGCGCAAGTATTGTAACTCCATTATTTACAGATTCAGAAATAACACTTTCGCGTTTTAAATATGCTCCCGATGAGTCCTTTGACAGAGCAACAGATTGGTTATTTAATGGAATGGGAGAAGCTTTTGATAACAATACAGCAAGAATGGCGATCGCAGGTGACGACCCAATGCTTTTATCTCAAATGGACCCAGATAAAGTTTCTAGGGCAAATAAAGCTATGGCAAAAGCCTACAAACCTGCAAGAGAGAGAATAACGGAGTTTAAAATAAATTGGAATATAGTTTCATGGCCTGGAAGTGCTTGGGCTTCACGTGTTTTTCCTGAATTGCCATTAGATGAAGCAATAGTTAAGTTGGCTGATGCTATATTTGATGCTTCAAGAGCTTCTGTCGATGACCCTATACAAGCTTGGGATGATCATAATGAAAAATTAAGAATGAAAACCAATTGGTTGAATGAGAAAAATTTTGCTGCTCTTCAATATAATGGCCCTAATACTAATTTAAGAGTCGGCTTAGCCGATGAACATGAATGGATGGGTGGAGCTTCTAAAGCACAAAATGGAATTATATGTAATCCTAATATTCCATCAGAAGAAGTATTTACAACACCACATGCATATAAAGTGGACGGAACAGTCACATCAACCAAACCACTATCTTATCAAGGAACTCTTATAGATAATATTAAAGTCACTTTTAAAGATGGTAAAATTATTGAAGCAAATGCGAGTAAGGGAGAAGAGGTGCTTCAAAAAGTATTGAAATCAGATGAGGGGGCTAGCCGTATTGGTGAAGTTGCACTAGTTCCTCATAGTTCTCCAATTTCACAAAGTGGTATTATTTTTTACAATACTTTATTTGACGAAAATGCTTCGTCACATATTGCTCTAGGTCAATGTTATTCAAAATGTTTTAAAGGAGACTTAGATTTGTCTAAAGAGGAGATTGCTAAAAGGGGAGGTAATTCCAGTATGATACACATTGATTGG
>CABXEZ010000043.1 GCA_902511405.1 uncultured Alphaproteobacteria bacterium | reverse complement strand
ATTGCTCGTTTTGTAGTGAAGCCTACAAGTTCAATACTTTCTGAAAGAAGAACAATAGACATAAATCTTCAAGAAACATCAATTTCAACTAAAGGCCGTCATGATCCCTGTGTCGGCATAAGAGCTGTTCCAGTTGGAGAAGCAATGTTAGCAACTACTATTGCTGATCACTGTCTTCGTTATTTTTGAAATTTAACAGTAATTAAAAACTCAATATTACCCTTTGGGCCCTTTATTGGACTCTCAATAATACTTAAAACTCTACTATCGTATATAGTTTCAAACCATTCACTGATTTCATTACAAATTCGCTGATGTATAATTCTATCTTTTATAACTCCTTTCTTAGTTTCATTTTTCTTCGACTCAAATTGAGGCTTAATTAGTGCAATAATAATACTGTCTTTTTTCAATAAATGTAAATTTGGCTCAATTACTTTTTTTAAACTTATAAAGCTTACGTCACATACCATGATGTCAATTAATTCTTCAAATTGATCCTTCTTAAGATATCTAGCATTAGTTTTTTCTAAACTTATAATTTTCTTATTTTTTTTGAGTTTTTCGTGAAGTTGATTTGTGCCAACATCAACTGCGTATACTCTATCTGCGCCACTCTGAATTAAAACATCTGTAAATCCACCAGTTGATGAACCTAAATCAATACAAATTTTATTTTTTACAACAATTTTATTTTTTTCAAGTGCAGTTATAAGCTTAATTGCACCTCTTGAAACCCATTTAGGTCCAAGATTTTTTATTTCTATAGTAGCATTACGATTAATATTAAATCCACTTTTACTAATAGGTTTTCCTTCTACAAAAACTTGACCAGCCATTATCATCGCTTGTGCTTTGGTTTTAGATTCTGCTAAATTTCTATTAAATAGAATTTGATCAAGTCGTTGTTTCTTAGCAATCAATTTTTTAAATTTTTATTATAAGTTTCAAAATCAATTATATTATCTTGATAAAATTTTGTAATTTTATTAGCAATGGAGTCAGCATCCATACCTATTTCTTTATATTGATCTTCTGGCGATTGATGGTCGATAAATTTATCAGGAAAATAAATATTATTAACTTTTGTTAATGTAGATTTTCTTCTCTCATTATGAATATAATTCAAAACACTAGAGCCAAATCCCCCGCTTGATCCTTCCTCAATTGTAATAAGATATTTATGATTATCGAGTAAATTATCTATTAAATATTTATCTATTGGTTTTGCAAACCTCGCATCAGCTAAAGTTGGATAAATATTATGAGAGTTTAGTAATTGTATTGCTTCTTCACAGCTTTGCATTCTAGTACCTAAATTTAATATAGCCACATCATTACCTTCTTTAATGATAATACCTTTACCAATTTCTAAAGAATCATAATTGAAGTTGGTATTATCTATTTCACCTGCTCCTCTTGGATACCTAAAAGCAGATGGTCTATCATCAATTAAAACTGAAGTATTGATCATTCTTATTAGTTCATTTTGGTTACTTGGTGCCATAATAACAAAGTTAGGCAATGCAGATAAATAAGTAATATCAAAAGATCCTGCATGGGTAGGTCCATCAGATCCAACTAGCCCAGCACGATCAATTGCAAATCTCACTGGAAGTTTTTGTAAAGCTACATCATGAACTACTTGATCATAAGCTCGTTGTAGGAAAGTTGAATAAATAGCAACAAAAGGCTTAAATCCTTCCGTTGCTAAGCCAGCAGCCATAGTAACTGCGTGTTGCTCTGCTATACCTACATCAAAAAATTTAGCTGGATGCTGCAGGCTAAATATATCTAATCCCGTTCCACTCATCATCGCTGCAGTAACAGCAATAATTTTTTCATCGGTTTCAGCTGCCTTTGTTAGAGTCTCACCAAATACTTTAGAATAAGATTTTTTATTTGATTGATTAATAGACTGACCAGTTTCTATATTGA
The DNA here is from genome assembly GCA_902511405.1 of uncultured Alphaproteobacteria bacterium. Taxonomy (GTDB): domain Bacteria; phylum Pseudomonadota; class Alphaproteobacteria; order HIMB59; genus CACPNW01. The sequence goes on along the minus strand of CABXEZ010000043.1, from coordinate 782 downwards.
ATTTGTTAACACCGTGAAATTTATCATCAGATTTTTCAGCAGGCTCATAACCTTTGCCTTTTTTAGTTATGCAATGAAGAAAAATTGGCTTGCCTACATCTGTTTTTTTTATATTCTCTAAAACAGGCACTAAAGTTTTCATCTCATGTCCATCTATTGGGCCAAGATAATAAAACCCTAATTCCTCGAACAATGTGCCTCCACTTACTAGGCCCTTAGAATATTCTTCAGCTTTATATAATGTTTTAGATATTGAAGTAGGAAATTTAGAAGATATTTTTTTTAATAGACCTCTAACATTTGTATATTGTTTAGAAGAAAGCAGTCTTGTTAGATAGCTACTCATAGCACCAACTGGGCGATCAATTGACATTTCATTATCATTTAAAATTACAATCATTTGCTTGTTTGTGGCACCAACATTATTCAATGCCTCATAAGCCATTCCAGCACTTAAGGCACCGTCACCTATCACACATATTATGTTTGCATCATCTTTGTTTAAATCCTTTGCAATTTTCATTCCCATACCAGCGGAAATGGAAGTAGAGCTATGGGCTGTGCCAAAAGGATCATATTCACTTTCACTTCTTTTTACAAAACCATAAAGACCATTTTTTTGTCTCAATGTTTCAATTTTATTTTTTCTACCTGTTAAAATTTTGTGAGGATATGATTGATGACCAACATCCCAAATTAATCTATCTCGTGGGGTATTAAAAACGTAATGCAAAGCGATAGTTAATTCCACCACACCTAGACCTGCCCCTAAATGACCGCCT
>CABXEZ010000042.1 GCA_902511405.1 uncultured Alphaproteobacteria bacterium | reverse complement strand
CATAATAAAATTACTTAATCTTTTATTTCCACCAGTTCGAATTAATAAGTCAGGATCTTTCATATTTCCTAATAAAAAAAGTCTATTTATATCTTCAGAACTATTCAATTTAATTGATGGATTATCTCTTATTTTTTCAAGAACTTGTCGTATTTCATTTTTAAAACCATAATTAAATGCAAGATTTAAAATTAATTGATTATTGTCCTTTGTTTCATATTCACAATGCTCAATAAGTTTTAATATTTTAGAAGGTAAATTTAATTTTGATCCTATTATATTTATTTTTACTTTTTTTTCTTTAATAATCTTATCAAAAAAAAATGAAAATTCCTCATAAATTATTTGAAAAATACTAATAACTGATTTTCTTTGTATATTTTCTGAGGAGAGTGTGAATAAAGTTAAATAATCTATTTTCAAATTTACACAATTATTGATCAGCTCAGTAATATTTTCTAAACCTTTTTTATAAGCACTTTTAAAATTAATACTATTTTTTTTTGCCCACCTCTTATTACCATCAAGTATTAAAGCAATATGCTCAAGTTTGTTTTGCAAATTAAACTTTCATTATATCAGATTTTTTTTTGTTCTAAAATTTTATCAATATTTGTTATATATTTATCTGTATAATTTTGTGCCTCTGAAAGAAATTTTTTTAATTCATCTTCTGAGAGTTGTGACTCTTTTTTTTCACGTTTTTTTATTTCAATAAAATCTCTTCTAATATTTCTAATAGACACTTTGAAATTTTCAGCATATTGAGAGGCAACTTTAGAAAGCTCACTTCTTCTTTCTTCACTTAACTTGGGGATTGGAAGTCTGACTAAAGATCCATCTACCTGAGGATTAATACCAAGATTTGATTCAAGAATTGAATTTTCAATATTTTTTATTAGATTTGTATCCCAAACCTGTATTGTTAACATACTTGAGTCAGGCGATGAAATATTTCCTAATTGATTTAAAGGTGTCTTTGATCCATATGCGTCTATAAATATATTTTCAAGCATTGATGGGTTTGCTCTTGATGTTCTAATTGTCAGAAGCTCTTTTTCAAATTGATTAATTGAGCTTGACATTTTATTATCTAAATCTTCTAAATTCATACTTAATGTATTTTACTATAATTTCCTTCTTCTTTCAAAGCTCTTATTAATGAATTTTTTTCAAATATATTTGTAATAAAAATTGGAATGCCTGACTCTTTTGCTAGGCTAATTGCAGTCAAATCCATAACTCTAAGATTTTTTGAAATAACCTCTGAATAACTAATATCTCTAATTAATTTTGCGTTTTTGTTTGTATTTGGATCACTATCATAAATGCCATTAACTTTTGTAGCTTTAAGAATTTTTGAACATCCCATTTCAGAAGCTCTTAGTGAAGCTGCTGTATCAGTTGAAAAAAAAGGATTTCCAGTGCCTGCAGCAAATATAACGATACGATTCTTTTCTAAATGTCTAACAGCTTTTCTTTTAATGTATGGCTCAGCAATTTGGGACATTAAAATTGCTGACTGAACTCTAGTTGGTAAATTAATTTGTTCTAAACAGCTTTGGAGAGAAAGGGCATTCATAATTGTTGCTAACATACCCATGTAGTCTGATGTAGATCTGTCTATACCGTCAGACGCGCCCTTAACACCTCTAAAAATATTTCCCCCACCAATTATCAAGCAAATTTCATAATTTAACTCAGATATTTTTTTAATTTCTTTAGAAATAAAATTAATTGTTGATACGTCTATTCCATATTCAGAATCCCCCATTAACGCCTCCCCAGATAATTTAATTAATATTCTATCCTTCATCAAAGAGAAATTAAAATATAATTATTTAAAACAAAACTATTAGACGAATTAAAATTACTTATTGCCTCTTTTACAGTTTTATCATTATCAATTACAAAGTTTTGATTTAATAAAGTTACCTCACTGTAGAATTTATTCATTTTACCCAGTAGTATTTTTTCTATTACATTTGATGGCTTACCTGAATCTTTAATCATTTCCTCCTGAATTTTCTTTTCGCTTTCTATTAATTCAGTAGGTAATTTATTTATGTCCATAGCTTCAGGCTTAGAAACAGCTACATGCATGCAGAGGTTCTTGGAAAAAATTTTCACTTCATCATTTTCTTCATCTGTAGAATAAAATACTGCAGATACAATCTTTCCAATATTTTTTCGATATGGGTTATGAATATAATAATTGATTTTAGCTTCATTATTATCAAATACGTTTAAATCACTAATAATTAGATTTTCTCCAATTTTAGCAATCATCTCATTTAGTAAATCAGAAATACTTTTGCCATTATCTTTAAATTTTAAAAAATCATTTAAGTTAAGATTTACGTTATTAGTACTCAAAGCAATATTGCCAATATTATCAATAAAATCTAAAAAGCTATCACTTTTAGCTGAAAAATCTGTTTCTGAATTAATTTTTAATATGACTGAAATTTTATCATTTTTATAGAAACCAACAGCACCTTCATTTGCTTCTCATGAAGATTTTTTTGAAGCTTTGGCTAATCCTTTTTTTTCTGAGAGTGTCTATAGATTGTTCAATATTATTATCATTTTCACTTAGGGCATTTTTACAATCAAGAAATCCTGCACCGGTTTTTTCTCGTAATTCTTTTATTAAACTTAGATCTGACATTTAATCTCCTATATTAAAATTTAAATTTAATCTTCTATTTTAGCTTCAATTTGATCTTTTGAAAATTGACGAGCATCATTCATTGTTTCTAAAAAATATTTTGTATATAAATTTATTGATCTAATAGCATCATCA
>CABXEZ010000041.1 GCA_902511405.1 uncultured Alphaproteobacteria bacterium | reverse complement strand
CACAAAATGTATCAGAACATCAAGAGGGAGCCTTTACTGGAGAGATTTCATGTAAATCACTTACAGAATTAAATATAGAGTTTTGTATTCTTGGTCATTCTGAGAGAAGGCATTTATTTCATGAAAATAATACTGATGTTTGTTCAAAAGCATCTAAAGTCATTGAGTTTAAAATAGTTCCAATTGTATGTATTGGTGAAACATTAGAAGAAAAAGAAAATGGGAAAACAAATGATATCTTGTCCAAACAACTAGAGGATAGCATCCCATTTTCTTCAAATTCAGATAATACAATTATAGCTTATGAGCCCGTTTGGGCTATCGGTACTGGTTTAACACCTACTTTAGAGGAAATTAATACAACACATGAGTTTATAAAAAATCATAACTCTAAATTTGAAAATTATAAAATTTTATATGGCGGATCAGTAAAGGCTAATAATGTAAAAGAAATAGTATCTTTATTAAATGTTGATGGAGCATTGATAGGTGGAGCATCACTTAAGGCTGATGAATTTACAAAGATAATTGCAGATTAATATCTTGATTTATAATAGTTAATACATATAAGGATCGCATGTTAACTTTAGTAATTATTCAGTTAATCCTGGCTATTTTCCTTGTAATTCTAGTCTTGCTTCAAGGAAGTGACAATGAGGGTCTTGGTCTCGGTGGTGGAGGAGGAGGCTTAGGTGGAATGATGTCAGCAAGAGGATCTGCAAATCTTCTATCTAGATTAACAGCTTTAACAGCTACCTTGTTTATGGTTATGAGTGTTATATTAACAATTGTTGCTTCAGTTGGTTCTGAAAGAAATGTTTTAGAATCACTACCATCAATCAATTCTGAAGAACAGACCTCTGAAGAACCTACTATTCCCGAAAACAATTAATATTATTATCTTGATCTAGGTATCTCAATTCTGTATCAAGGTTATCCGTAATGCAATACGTTTTTATTACGGGCGGAGTAGCCTCATCACTTGGTAAGGGCATAGCCTCTGCAGCTCTCGCTTCCTTACTTCAGCAAAGAAAATTCAAAGTTAGAATAAGAAAGTTGGATCCGTATCTTAATGTTGATCCTGGAACAATGAGCCCTTATCAACACGGCGAAGTTTTTGTAACTGATGATGGAGCTGAAACTGACCTTGATCTAGGTCATTACGAAAGATTTACTGACAGATCTGCCAAAAAAACTGACAGCACTTCGTCTGGAAGAATATATTCAAATGTTTTAAAGAAAGAGAGAAAAGGTGATTATTTAGGAGCGACTATTCAAGTTATACCCCATGTAACTGACGAAATTAAACTTTTTATAAATAGTGGAATTGAAGATGAAGACATTATCATTTACGAAATAGGGGGTACAGTTGGAGATATAGAATCACTTCCTTTTTTAGAAGCCATTAGACAAATTAGAAATGATAAAAATATTTCTTCCGCTTTAATTCATATGACGTATGTACCTTTTTTATCATCTGCAGGTGAATTAAAAACTAAACCAACTCAGCATTCTGTTAAAGAATTGCTAAATTCAGGAATACAGCCTGATATAATAATGTGTAGATGTGAAAAAGAAATCAATGAAGAGTCTCTTGAAAAAATATCACAATTTTGTAATGTTAAGAAAGACTCTGTTATCCCTGCTTTAAATGCAAAATCTATCTATGAAGTGCCTTCTATATATTCAAAAGTAGGTCTTGATAAAGTATTACTTGAACATTTAGGATATAATCCAAGTGAATTTCCACTAAATCTAAAGGCATGGGAAAATTTAATAAATAAAATTAATAACTTACAAAATGAAGTTACAATAGGAGTTGTAGGAAAATACACAAACCCTGATGATGAATATCAAGAAACACTAAATAAAGCTGGAGCCTTGATGGCTGCAGCTAGAGACTCTTACAAATATAATCAATGATACTTTTAATCGATAATTACGATAGCTTTACTTATAATGTTAAACATTATTTAAACGAACTAGGAGCAGAAGTAGAAATATATAGAAATGATAAAATAACAATTGATGAAATTAGACAAATTAAACCTAAAGCCATTGTAATTTCTCCTGGACCTTGTACGCCAGACGAAGCAGGTATCTGCCTTAACCTAATTAATGAACTAAAAACTACATTTCCAATTTTTGGCATTTGCTTAGGTCATCAATCTATAGGTCAGGCATTTGGTGGAAAAATCATAAAATGTAATGAAATTATGCATGGAAAAATTGATAAAATGAAACATTTTGGTCACGATATATTTAAAAATATTGAAACTAATTTTTTAGCAACAAGATATCACTCTTTAATTATTGACAGAAATACCCTATCAAAAGATTTTATAATAACAGCAGAAACAAATAATAAAATTATTATGGGAATAGCTCATGCACAACTGCCAATTTATGGTTTTCAATTTCATCCAGAGAGTATTGGAACCGAGATTGGTAAAAATTTATTGAGTAATTTTTTAAACCTTATTCATTATGGACATTAGTAATATAAAAAATAAATTAATCTCACAAAATAATTTAACTTCTGATGAATCATTTTTACTTTTTAACGCCATCATGAATGGCGAAGTAAACGAGATTGATACATCTGCAATTTTAATTTCCCTAAAGATAAAAGGAGAAACTAAAGATGAAATACTTGGTGCAACAAAAATTATGAGATCGAAGTCTTTAAAAATTGAAGCTACAGACAATATTGTTGATACATGTGGCACTGGAGGTGATATGTCAGATACTTTGAACATATCCACTGCTGCTTCCTTAGTCGCTGCAAGTTGTGGAGTAACAGTTGCAAAACATGGGAATAAATCTGTAAGTTCTAAATCTGGGTCTGCTGATATGCTTGAGAACATTGGCTATAAATTTTCAGATGACTCAAAAGTTTTAGAACAACAATTAAAAAATAATAATTTTTGTTTTATGTTTGCTCAGTTTCATCACTCAGCAATGAAACATGTAATAAATGTAAGAAAAACTCTAAAAACTAGAACAATTTTCAATCTTCTAGGACCATTAACCAATCCTGCAAATGCTAAAAATCAACTCTTAGGCGTATATGATAAAAGATGGCTAAACACACATTGTGAAGTGTTAAATGAATTAGGTTCAAATAAAGTAATGGTTGTTCATGGGTTTGATGGATTAGACGAGATTACTCTAAGTCAAAATACTTATATATGTGAACTTCAGAATAAAAAGATTGCAAATTATAATTTTGATCCACGTGATATTGGATATGAGTATATTTCACTTGACGATATCAAAGGTGGTGATCCTAAATATAATGCTGAGTGTTTTATGAAAATGATTAATGGAGATTATAATCAATTTCAAAAAATTGTTGAAATAAATGCAGGTGCAGCAA
>CABXEZ010000040.1 GCA_902511405.1 uncultured Alphaproteobacteria bacterium | reverse complement strand
AGAAAGTGGTCAGACAATAATTAAAGGAATGGGTGAGCTTCATTTAGAAATATTAGTTGATAGAATGAGAAGAGAATTTAAAGTTGAAGCAAATGTTGGGGCACCGCAAGTTGCTTATAGAGAAACTATATCTACATCATATGATGTAGACTATTCTCATAAAAAACAGTCAGGTGGCGCAGGTCAATTTGCTAGAGTTAAAATTACTTTTGAACCTGGTGAGCCTGGAAGTGGTTATGAATTTATTAATAAAATAAAAGGGGGGAATATACCTACTGAATATATCCCAGGAGTTCAAAAAGGTTTAGTGTTTCAGCAGCAAACTGGAGTAATGGCCGGTTTCCCATGTATAGATTTTAAAGCCACATTAAATGATGGGGCATATCATGATGTAGACTCCAGTGTATTAGCTTTTGAAATTGCTGCAAGGGCAGCTTTTAGAGAAGGTATGGCAAAAGCTAACCCAGTTCTTTTGGAGCCAATGATGAAAGTTGAAGTAATCACACCTGAAGAATATATGGGTGATGTAATAGGTGATTTAAATAGTAGAAGAGGACAAGTGCAAGAAATGTCAACTAGAGGAAACGCGAATGTTATTGATGCGATGGTACCACTTGCAAATATGTTTGGCTATGTAAATAACTTAAGATCTCTATCACAAGGTAGGGCAAACTATTCTATGCAGTTTGATCACTATGAGCAAGTACCATCAAATGTTGCAGAGGAAGTAAAGGCAAAGTTAGCATAATGGAATCACAAAATATTAGAATTAGATTAAGAGGTTTTGATAGTACTCTTTTGGATAACAGCACAAGTGATATTATCAACACAGCTAAGAGAACTGGAGCTAAGGTTAAAGGTCCAATTCCCTTACCCACAAAAAATGAAAAGTTCACCGTTAATAAATCCCCGCATGTAGACAAAAAAAGTAGAGATCAGCTTGAAATGAGAACTCATAATAGACTAATTGATATTATTGACCCAACTCCTCAAACAGTTGATGCTTTGATGAAACTCGATTTATCAGCTGGTGTAGAAGTGGATATAAAGATTTAACATGAGTAAAAGAACAGGCTTAATTGGAACTAAAATTGGCAATTCCTCATTTTATGATGACTCTGGCAAATCATTACCAGTTACAATTCTTAAAATTGAAGAATGTATAGTTTCTGATATCAAAACTATTGAAAAACATGGTTATTCATCTTTACAGCTTGTTTCGATCAATGGAAAAAAAGAAATTAAAAAATTAAAAAAACCTCAACAAAAATTATTTGCTGACTTAAAAATTAACCCAAAAAAAATAATTAAAGAATTTAGGGTTGATAAAGACAATATATTAGACATTGGATCAACTTTAGGTGTCTCTCATTTTAAGACAGATCAATTTGTTGATGTTACTTCAGTTTCTATAGGAAAAGGTTTTGCAGGAGCGATGAAAAGACATAATTTTGGAGGATTAAGAGCCTCCCACGGTGTCTCCATCTCTCATAGATCGCATGGCTCTACAGGACAAAATCAGGATCCTGGAAGAGTTTTTAAAGGAAAAAAAATGGCAGGTCATATGGGTGCAACTAAAGTAACTATTCAAAACCTTAAAGTCGTTGAGGTAGATACAGAAAATAATTTACTCATAATAAAGGGTTCAGTTCCGGGAAAAAAAAATTCTACTATTATTATAAAGGACTCAATTAAGAAAAATTAATTATGAAAAAAGATATTTTAAATTTAGAAAATAAAAAAATCAAAGATATTGAAATAATTGATAGTGTTTGGGGTATTAAAGTCCTCCCTGATATTATCCATCAATATATAAGATATCAAAATGCAAAATCACGACAAGGATCTCATAAAACCAAAACAAGATCTGAAGTCAGTGGAAGAGCGAAGAAACCTTTTGCTCAAAAAGGGACTGGTAATGCAAGACAGGGTAGTAGTAAACCCCCTCATTTTAGAGGTGGTGCCACTTCAATGGGACCAGTAAATAGAGATCACTCAATATCACTTAATAAAAAAGAAAAAGCTCTTGCATTAAAATCTGCACTCTCATCGAAAATGTCTGAGAATAATATTATTTTTATCGATTCATTTGTAATTGAAAATCACAAAACCAAAAACCTACAGATTAAATTATCTAAATTTGATTTTAAGTCAGCCCTTTTTATTTATGGAGATGACTCAGAAGATAATAATTTTAAAATGGCTTCATCTAATTTACCAAGGGTGACATCTCTCTCTCACAAAGGAATTAACGTAAAAGATATAATTTCTTATGATAAAATATTTATAGAAGAAAAATCAGTTAATAAAATATCAGAGAGACTTTCATGAAAAAATTAAAAATGACTTCAAGTGAAAGGGCTCTTAGCATTATCAAAAGTCCAATTATGACTGAAAAATCAACTACTTTAAACCAATTTAATAAATATAGTTTTTTTGTATCCAAAGATTCTAATTCACTAGAAATAAAACAAGCTATCGAGAATATTTTTAAAGTTAAAGTTACTAAAGTTAATACTTTAATTAATAGAGGAAAGTTAAAATCTTTTAAAGGCTCACTTGGCTATAAGAAAGATCAAAAAAAAGCTATTGTTACTCTTTCAGAAGGTAACACAATAGATTCTTCATTGGAGATAAAATAATGTTAATCAAATTTAAACCAAATACACCGGGTCAAAGAGGTACTGTGCTGGTTTCAAAAAAACATTTATCCAAAGAAGCTCCTTATAAATCTCTTACAAAACCAATGACATCTTCAGGTGGTAGAAATAACCAAGGTAGAATTACCTCAAGAAGAAGGGGTGGCGGAGTAAAAAGAAAATACAGAGAAATAGATTTTAAAAGAAACAAATTTGATATTAGTGCTGAAGTGATAAGAAATGAATATGATCCTAATAGATCTGCTTTTATTTCTCTAATTAAATATGACGATGGGGAATTTAGATATATTTTATCACCTAGAAATTTAAAAGTTGGAGATAAAGTTGCCTCTGGAGAAAATGTTGAAATTAAAGATGGAAATGCTCTTCCTTTAAAAAGTATTCCTGTTGGCTCAAATGTTCATAATATTGAAATGAAACCTGGCGCAGGTGGACAACTCGTAAGATCTGCCGGAACATCAGCTCAAATAATTTCGAAAGAAGAAACCACTGTTCAAATTAAATTAGTATCTGGAGAAATAAGATTAATTAATAAAAACTCTTTCGCAACATTAGGTGTTTTATCTAATCCTGATAAAAAAAATGTTAAACTAGGTAAAGCTGGAAGAAATAGATATTTAGGCAAAAGACCGAAAGTAAGAGGTGTTGTTATGAATCCAGTAGACCATCCTCATGGGGGTGGTGAAGGAAGAACTTCAGGAGGAAGACACCCTGTTACTCCTTGGGGTGTATCCACAAAAGGAAAGAAAACAAGAAGAAATAAAAAAACTAACGTTTTTATAATTAAAAGAAGGAAAAAATAATGACAAGATCTGTATGGAAAGG
>CABXEZ010000039.1 GCA_902511405.1 uncultured Alphaproteobacteria bacterium | reverse complement strand
AAATTCATCTCCAGAATTTGTTATTGGATCAAATAAATGGAATAAGCAATTTCTTCCAACTAAGTTTTTTGGGCATAGCTACGATAATAAAGAAGATGGTTTTCAAAAAATACCAGATATCGAAAAAAATAGAAGTAGATATAAAATTAAGAGCTGGAAAATGAATATAGGTGATGCTGTTGTGTTTAATTTTTCTACAGTTCACGGGGCCCCGGAAAATAAATCAAAAAATAGAAGAAGGGCATTTTCTATAAGATTTACAGGAGATGATGCTACCTATATAAAAAGAAAAGGTGAAATGTCTCCTCCTTTTCCAAATGTCAAATTAAAAAAAGGTCAGGCTTTAGACTCTAAAACTTTTCCAGTATTAATTTCTTCTTAAATAATAGATATAAGGCAAGGAAGTTGCATACATTATCAAACTATAAGTTGCTGCAGGAATTAAATATGCGCCTCCATCAAAAAAAACATTTGCAACAACAAGAGCTAAGGTTCCGTTTTGAAGACCACATTCCAAAGTAATAGCTCGTTGCTGAGATACATTTGAAATTAGAGTTTTGCTTATATAAAATGCTATAAACATCATAATAAGATTAAGAAGAAGTGTTATAAATCCGGCTTGAGCAAAATAAGAAATTACATTTTCTCTTTCAGCCAATATAGCTCCTAATAATACTAGGAAAAATAAAACGGTTGATATTTTTTTTGCTATATCCTCAAATGAGTTCAAAAATCTTCTTAGCAACATCCCTAATATAACTGGAACGGTTACAATTAAAAACATACTAAGAGCAATGTCTAAAAGTGACGTCCCTTGACTTGCAAGATTAGTTCCAAGAAGTGATAATGAAATACCTAAAATTAATGGAATAGTAATTACACTTAAAATACTAATTACTGCAGTTAAGGATATAGATAATGCAACATCACCTTTTGCAAATGAAGTAAGTATATTGGAGGTTGCTCCTCCTGGTGCAGCAGCTAATATCATAACACCTATTGCAATTTCAGGAGGCAATGGAAATAAAGAAACTAAAATAAGAGCTACAATTGGTAAGATGATTAACTGAGATAAGAAACCAATTAAAAATTCTTTAGGTTTTATAAATATTCTAGTAAAATCATTTAAAGACAGTCCGAGGCCTAAAGAAAACATAATAAACGCTAAAGCAATAGGTAAAACAACATCAGTAACTATATTCATAGAAATAAATTATCATTTGATTCTTTAAATAAATATAAAATTATAAAACATTTATTGTATAAAGTGATATAAATTCTCATGTTTTTAAACTTAAACAAAATAAATAAGAACAAAATAGCTGCTTGGGCTGTTCATGGTTTTACAGGATCTGGAGCAGTTTTAGGGTTTTTAGCAATAATAGCTATACTTAATAGTGATGCTGTTGGTGCTTTTTTATGGTTAGGTTTAGCATTATTAATTGATGGCTTGGATGGTACATTGGCAAGAAAAGTAAATGTTTCAGAGCAAACGCCAAATATTGATGGAACAACTTTAGATAACGTAATTGATTATTTGAATTATGCGATCATTCCAAGTCTGATGATTTATTGGTTTGGTATGGTTCCAGACAACTTAGAAATAGTTTTACCAGCTGCAATTTTTTTAGTTTCACTATACACTTTTGCAAATATGCAAATGAAAACGGAGGATTACTATTTTAGTGGTTTTCCTGCTGTATGGAATATAGTAGTTTTATACTTTTTTATCTTAGGGACGCATGAATATATAAATGTTGCAGTAATAGTTATATGTTTGATATTAACTTTTGTACCAATAAAATTTGTTCACCCATTAAGAGTTAAAGAATTAAGAAACTTAACAATTTTTTTTACAATTATTTGGTCTGCGACAACCTTAAAATTAGTAACCACTCCCTCCTCTAAATTTTTTATGTTAGATAGCACAATTATATTTATTCTTTGGGTCTTAACATCAATTTATTTTGCAGTAATTTGTTGGGGCAGATCAATAAAAAAACCAGAAAATTAATTTTTCAGACTTGATAAATGCAAATAAATTTCATTAGGTATTTTTGTTATTTTGCCAAGTTTATTAACTGAAATTACAAGGACTTCACCCTCAACTAACAAATCAGAATTCCTGTAAATTTTTTGATTAAAATTTATTTTAACTTTATTCATTTCATCTATTGCTGAAATTACTTTTATTGAGTCTTCAAAAAAAGCTGGTTTTTTAAATTGTAATGTACAAGCTTTAACTACAAAAATTAAATTAAATTTATCTAATAGTATTTTGTGCGAATACTTAGTTTTGTAAATTAAATTAGTTCTTCCTCTCTCTAAAAACTTCAAATAATTAGCATGATAAACCCTCCCTGATGCATCAGTATCTTCATAATAAACTTTAAATTCATTCATAAGTTTTCCATATACACATAAAATCTTTAGAGTTTTAGTATATCTAAGCATACTAATTGAAAAATTTAAAATAATCATTAGTTAGCATAGTAAGAATGAATAATTATTTAAACTCAATTATTAAAAGAGATCCTGCGGCAAGAGATAAAATAAGCATAATACTTACCTATCCTGGGGTAAAGTCAGTTTTTTTTCATCACATAGCACATAAAATTTGGAGTTATAAATTTTTTCTAATAGCGCGAATAATTTCTCAGTTCAGTCGTTTTTTAACAGGTATAGAAATTCACCCTGGTGCCAAAATAGGTAAAAATTTGTTCATTGATCATGGTATGGGAGTTGTTATCGGCGAAAGCTCTGAAATAGGAGATGATGTCACTTTATATCATGGGGTTACTCTTGGTGGTATATCCCCAGCAGAACAATCAGAAAATCAAAGGAACAGCAAAAGACACCCTACTCTGATGAATAATGTAATTGTGGGATCTAGTGCTCAAGTTTTAGGTCCTATTACCATTGGTAAATGTGCAAGAATAGGTGCAAATACAGTTGTTTTAAAAGATGTGCCTGCACATGCAACTATGGTTGGAAATCCCGCTAAAAATATAAGCACTAATACTGATTCAAGTTTTAAGCCTTATGGAGTAAGGGATATTAATGATAACAAATAATATAGTTGATTTAATTGGAAATACTCCTCTCATTAAACTGAAATATCCATCTGAAATAACAAATTGTGAAATTTATGGTAAGGCTGAATTCTTAAATCCAGGCGGTTCAATAAAAGACAGGACTGCTCTTGGTATAATACTTGATGCAGAAAAAAATAACTTGATAGAACCCAATGGTATCTGTGTTGAAGGGACATTTGGGAATACAGGTATCGGACTTACTTTAGTGAATAATGCTAGAGGTTATAAAACAGTTATCGTTATGCCAAACATTACTGTTCAATCTAAAAGAGATATATTAAAAAATATGGGAGCGGAATTACATCTTGTAGATCCACAACCATATTCAAATCCAGGTAATTATCAAAGAGTGTCTCAAAGGCTTGCTGAAGAAATAGAAAAGGAAAGAGGAGTAAAGACTTTTTGGGCAGGACAATTTGAAAACACATCAAATTATAAGTTTCATGAACAAACTACAGCTTCTGAAATATATAATCAAACAGATGGTAGTATTAATGGATTTACTTGCGCAATTGGAACTGGTGGAACTTTAACAGGTGTTGGAATTGGACTTAAGTCTAGAGATAAGAATATTCAAATAGCTTGTACCGACTCTCAAGGTTCCTCAATGTACAATTATTTTTCATCAGGTAATTTAGAAAAAAAAGGTGATCCCTCTTTTACTGAAGGAATAG
>CABXEZ010000038.1 GCA_902511405.1 uncultured Alphaproteobacteria bacterium | reverse complement strand
CAATTTCACTTAAGTCCAATTCATTAATTGATTTATTAAAATAATTTAAACTTGCAGCTGCAACTCCGTAAGATCTAAACCCTAAATATATATCATTTAAATATAATTCTAATATTTGATTTTTACTTAAAGCATTTTCTAACCTAATAGATAATAATATTTCTTTAATTTTTCTATCAAAACTAACTTCATTTGATAATAATAGGTTTTTAACAACTTGTTGCGTGATAGTAGAAGCGCCAATAAGTTTTCGCTTATTAAAAAATGAAAATATATTGGAAAAAGACGCTCTAATTATTGCAATAGGATCTATTCCAAAATGAGAATAAAAATTTTTATCTTCTGATGATAAAAAAGCATTAATTAATTTCTGAGGAACTCTTTCAATTGGAATAAAAATTCTTTCCTCTCGATGATATGATTTTAATAAAACACCATCAGAGCTGTAAAGTCTTGAAGATAGTTCTGGCTTATATTGAAGTATTTTACTATAACTTGGTAATTCTGGACTATATTTCCATAAAAGACTAATAGATAATAAAATTAATATAACTGCTAATATAGTGAAAGAAAATATTAGAATTTTTATAATTTTAAACATATTTATAGAACTAGATTGTGAAATAGATTAAAATATGACAATAGAGAGTAAATAACAAAAATTTATAACTTATACAAATTCAATTATTAATGAAAAAATTATTTAAAATACAAAACGGAGTTTCCCAAAAATGTCTAAAAGAATACTTATTGATGCATCTAATTCAGAACAAACACGAATCGCATTTACTGTTAATGATAAATTAGATGATTTTGAAATAGAATCTAATAAGAAAAATTCAGTAAAAGGCGATGTATATCTTGCAAAAATAACAAGGGTAGAACCTTCATTACAAGCTGCTTTCGTCGACTTTGGTGCTAACAGGAATGGCTTCTTACCTTTAACAGAAATTCATCCTGATTATTTTAAAATACCTTCAGCTGACAAAGAGGAAGTTAAAGAACTATACAATAAATTAACTGAAAATAATGAGGACAATGAAGACAATGAAGACAATGAATTACCTGTTTCAAAAGAAGAAGATAATGAAATAAATGACGGCAGTATTGATAAAGTTAATGAAAATGAGATTGAATATAAAAAATTAAAAATAATTAATCCAAAAAAAAAATATATAAATTATTTTAGGAAATATAAAATTCAAGATGTTATAAAGCCAAGACAAGTTATTCTTGTTCAAGTTAATAAAGAGGAAAGAGGTTTAAAGGGAGCTGCATTAACGACTTTTTTATCCTTTGCTGGAAGATATTGTGTTTTAATGCCAAACAGCCTTAATAATGATGGGATATCTAGAAAAATTGGGGATGTAGAAGAAAGAAAGAAACTAAAAAATATCATAGCTTCAGTAAACATACCAGAAAAAATGTCTGTTATTGTTAGAACCGCAGGAATTGGTAAAACAAAAAAAGAAATTGCTAAAGACTTATCTTATTTAATTGTTCAATGGAATAAAATTAGACAATTAACCATTAAATCAGAAGCTCCTAAGTTGATTTATGAAGAAGGGAGTATTTTAAAAAGAACAATTCGTGATATGTTAACAGAAGATGTTGAGTCAATTTTAGTAGAAGGAAAAGAAGCATTCGATAAAATTAAAAAATTATCAAAAAGTCTTACACCTGGACAATCAAAGAAAATAAAAATACATAAAAGTAATGAAAAATCATTATTTGCAGATCATAATATAGAAGAACAGATAAACGATCTTTTTAGCTTAACAGTGAAACTCCCCTCAGGAGGCTCTATTGTAATTAATACTACAGAAGCACTTGTTGCAATTGATGTTAATTCAGGCAAAAACACAACTGAAAGAAATATTGAAAATACTGCACTAAAAACTAACATGGAGGCAGCAGTTGAAGTAGCAAGACAACTAAGATTAAGAGACTTAGGTGGATTAGTTGTTATAGATTTCATAGACATGGATGATTATAGGAATAATTTCAAGGTAGAAAAAGCAATAAAAACTGCTTTATATAAAGATAGGGCTAGAATTCAAGTTGCTAGAATAAGCATGTTTGGATTATTAGAACTTTCTAGACAAAGATTAAGATCTAGTCTTATAGACAAAACTTTTGATAAATGTAATTTTTGTGACGGTTCAGGACTCATTTTGAATTCAAATGCAATAAGTGATCAGATATTTAACGTAATAAAAGAAAAAATTTCTGATGAACAAAATGTTATTGTAAAATGTAATACATCTCTTGCAGAAACTTTAATAAATAATAAAAACAAAGACATATCAGAACTTGAAAATATGTATAAATCAAAAATAACATTTATTTTTGATAACCAACTTTCTCTGCACGAGCCATTAGTTGAAATTCAAAAAAAAACTATAAATGCTTATAATGATAATAATTTAATAAAAAAAAATAAGATTAAAAAGAAAACTAAAATAAAGAAAAAATCAGAAACCAAAAAAAATAAAGATACTAAAGAAAGTGGAAAAATTAAATATATCAAAAAAGATTTAAAAGATAATGAGCAAACTGGGGAAAAAGATACAAAAATTTCTAAAGAAGTTGCTGTAAAAAAAAATGAAGAATCAAAGGAAGATGTTAAAACTGGATGGTGGTCATAAATTTTTAAAAATACTTTTATTTTGCTTTACTCTAATATTTTCTAAAAATATTTTAGCAGTTCAAATACATGACTATCATACTGAAAAATTCATAGCCAAAATTAATTATGAAATTTTAACAGTTAATTCTTATAATAAAAAAATTTTTTTTAAAATTTACAAAGATGATTTTCCTAATGCCTATGTAACCGAAGACAATATAATATACATATCATCAGGGTTATTAACGCAATCTCCAAATTATATTGCTCTTTTGGGAGTTTTAGCACATGAAATCGGTCACATTGAAAAGTATCATGTTTCAAAGCGAAAAAAAGAAATTAATAACTTAAAAAATATTGGCTCCTATACTAATTTAGCAGCCGTAGTTGGGTCAATGATCATTCAAGAGCCTAGTATATTAAATGCAATTGTTATAAACCAAACTGCAGTAAACAATCTCTTTATTAATTTTTCACAAGAACAGGAAATAGAAGCAGATTTTTATGCAATAGAAACTATTAATAAGTTAAAACTTCCGACAGATCCATTAAAAGAATTTCTTTTAATTTTAGAAAATAAAACAGGTGCTAATTTAATTGATGAAGAATTAAAAAAATTTTCTACTCATCCAATATTTAAAAAAAGATATGAAATAATTGACAATAACACTGATGATCAGTTTAGTAATATTAATAAAAATTACGAAAGAGATTTTAATTTTATACAAGCTAAATTCATGGCTTACACAGGAAGCGGTGAAATTACTAAACTTAAAAATGACCAAAAAATATATTATGACTCCATACAATTTTCTAAATCAGGCAACTTAATTGAAAGTCTAAAAAAAATTAATTTTTTAATATCTAAAAACAAAAATGATTATTTTTTTATGGAAACTAAAGCAGATATCTTACTTTCTTATGGATACAATAAAGAAGCTATTAAGTTTTATAGAAAAGTATTACAAACTCAACCAGATAATATTTATGCAAAATATAATATTTTTATTAATTTTACATTAAATTCAAATAATTATAATTTTAACAAAAGGTTATTTTCAAATAACCTAAATCTATTAGAATTTTTTCCAAATAATAAAAATATATTAATAAACTATTATGATTTGGCAAAACTTTTAAAATATGATGAATGGATTATTTTTTTTGAAATTATATTATTTAATAACAAAGATTCCATTCAAAGATTAAACCAGTTGAATATTAAAACAAAAGATTACAATTTAAAAAAAATTATAAAACTATATACTTAAATTATGAACGGGACGTTGGTGTATGAAGATTACCTTGCTTTGTATAATAGTAATAAAATAAAAGGTTTACGTTTTAAAAAATCACAAATCCAGCCATCAAGTATTGATTTATCTTTAAGTGAAGAATGCTATGAAATTAAAACAAGTTTTTTAAGTCCTGATAACAAAGTAAGAGATAAACTAAAAAAGATATACTCAAAAAAAATTAGTTTAAAAAAATCAAAAATTCTAAAAAAAAATAAAACATATATTGTTAGACTTAATGAAAAACTAAATCTTAATAATTCTATAACAGGTCACTGTAATCCGAAAAGTAGCACAGGTAGACTGAATATTTTTTGCAGAACTATTCTAGATTTCTGTGATGAATATGAAAAAATACCTAAAAATTATAATGGAGAAATTTTTCTAGAAATAACAACTAGATCTTTTGATATTAAAATATCTAAAGGTGATAAACTTAATCAAA
>CABXEZ010000037.1 GCA_902511405.1 uncultured Alphaproteobacteria bacterium | reverse complement strand
TTGAATTAATTAGAAAACATTTTAAGGTTTGGGAACATCATAAAGAAGAAGATATTATGACTTATAGAAATAATTCTTTTTCATCAGCAGTAACAGGAACGGTTGCACCTATTCATCACACATCATGGGCAGAAGCTATGGATGATTCGATGGAAACTTTTATGAAATCTAAATAGTAAGGATTTTTTTAAAACGAGAGATTTATTAAGCTCTGACTCTGCTTTTAGTAGGGTCATAAAATGGAAAGCTGACAACTTTTGCTGGTATTCTTTTTTGATGTCCATCCAGTTTACCAATTTCAAGTGCAGTACCTAATTCTGATGAGCGAATATCTATTCGACATAAGGCAATATTTTTGTTTAGAGTTGGGGAAATTGTTCCACTAGTTATAATCCCAACTTGAGCTCTATCCAAATGTACACAATCCCCATGATTAACTTTTTCATTACCTTCTATCTCTAGACCAACTAATTTTTTATGAGGATGAGCTTTTCTTTCTATCAATGCTTCCTTACCAATAAAATTTTGTTCTTTAGATTTAAGAGGGACTGTAAAACTTATTCCGGCTTCGAAAGGATCAGTTTCATCACTAAACTCATGACCTCCTAAAATTAATCCTGCCTCAATTCTAAGCATATCAAGAGCCTCAAAACCCATAGGAGCTATATTAAATTCTTGACCAGCTTCCCAGACAGCATCCCAAACGTTTGGTGCATCATCAGGATGACAGTAAATTTCATAGCCAAGTTCTCCGGTGTAACCTGTTCTAGAGAGCATAATAGGAATTCCAGTATGATCACCAATCCGACTAATTGTAAAATGAAACCACTCTAAATTATTAACATCAGGGTGAGCAGGAGGTGTCCATATTATTTTAGATAAGACTTTTCTACTATTCGGTCCTTGAATTGAAATATTATGAAGATGATCTGTAGAAGATTTTATATTTACGTGAAGTTTTAATTCATCACTTAACTTAGTTAACCACTCTCCTGAATAATCACTTCCACAAATCCATCTAAAGTTATGATCACCTAATTTATATAGTGTGCCGTCATCAATCATAGTTCCATTTTCATAACACATCGCTGTGTATACCACTTGACCAATTGATAATTTTTTGATGTTTCTAGTAAGGGCAACATTGAGTAACTCTTCTGCATCAGGACCAACAACTTCAAATTTTCTTAATGAAGATAGATCCATCATTACAACATTGTTTCTGCATTCAGTATATTCTTTTATAGTACCGTAATTATTAAATTTATTAGGAATCCAAAAGCCTGACGAGTCCATCATATCATTTGTTAATTGAGATGTTCTTGGGTGAAAACCTGTTTCTTTTGTTAACATAAAATCACTCCCAGCATTTTTTCTATAACCGATAGATTTTGAAAATCTATTTTTTTCTGAATAAACTCTAACGTATATATCTGTAGGGTTCCAGTCATTTGCAGTATCTACATCATCTGGACATCCTGACGAGACACAAACAAGATCTTTTTGGGCCTGAAAAAGAACATAGTCACCAGCTCGAGACCAAGGCATATCAGAGTAAATTACATTGTTTGCATCTATCCCTGTGTTAAAAAATAAATTTATAGCAGCCCAACCATTTCTTTTTTGAACACCATATTGATCAAGGGCATAATTAAAATTATCTGAACAATTTATATGCCCAAAATATCCTAAATCTTCATAAAGTTTTTTTGTGCATGCAGTACCAAAAGTATCGTGACGACCAATGGTATCTTGAACCACTTCTACTAAAGGTTCTAAGTTTTTATCAAAGTACTTTGAATGTAAGCCAGGCATAGCAAAGGCCCCACCTACTATTGCTCTACTTGCCGTTGTATCAATTGACAACTCCTCACCATGTTGAAGAGCTTTGCTATCAAAAGCCATAAAGTCTGAGCATTGTCTGCCATATAAATCTATAATTTGAATGTAATCACCTTTTTTGACTTCGTATGCATTAGCAGTGCTATGTTTAATTAATATTTCTTCACTAGGCGTTGCTAATGGTTCTGGTAAAATTCTCTCTAATTTATTATTTTTTGGATTAATTCTTTTGACTATAACTTCTATATCAGTAGGAGGATTTTGATTTCCAACAATCATATTTTTCCCAGGACAAGCTATAACAGCAAAACAATTTTCATTTACCAATATTTCTTCACTAGTATCCCTTTTTGAAGTTTCATTAAAAATTAAAGTAGAAAAAAATTTATTAAGATTGATATTTTTATTTTTTAATTTTTGAATTAAAAAAAATTTATCTGAACTAGTGGTTAAAACTTTTTTTAAAAAAGAATCTTCAATATCATTTTTTTTATTAATGATATTTTGATTGTTGTTACCCATTGCATCAAAGATGGTAATTTCACAAATTTGATTACCTTCTAGATTTTTAAGAAATAATTTATCACCCTTTTCGAGCTCAATCCCAATCAAACCTTGACCTTTAACAATGTATCTCTGAATATCTTCTGGAAGTCCGTAAGAGCCTTTAACAATAGGATTTGATCTTCTTACAGGATATTTATTTACGTCAATATTCATAAAATAATTTTTAATTTTATTTATTCTTTAATCTACTGATTGTTTTATATACTGAAAGTTACCTTATTATATCTAAAGTAAACTTCAATTGATTTTAAATTCTTCATTAAATGCTTTATTAAATTTTGATAGGTTTGCAGCAGTATAGCTGCTGTAGTCAAAATCAATATTAGAGGTAATTTCAGATACCATGCTCCACATGGTTTCTCTCAATAAAGATGCGCATTTAATTGCTGTATATTTTAAGAATAATTCAGATGTTAATTTTTTTTCAAAATAATTTTCTAGTAAGCTTATTTCCTCCTTTTCTGTAAATTCATTATTAGAAGCAAGACCACCTAAATCAAATAAAGGGGTATTAAAGCCTGCATATTCCCAATCTATTAACCATATTTGATCTTTATTTTGAATAAAGTTTGCAGGTAAAAGATCATTATGACTAAAAACAATATCAAAAGGTGAGGCTGTATTTTCAAGTTTTATTGACTTTTCTAAAAGTTCAGGAAGAATCTTAATATATGTACTCTGATTGCTTTCTAGAAAATTTTTATAATTTTTTATTACATAAAAAACCCAAAAAATTACAGATTGACCAACAAGTTGGTCAGGTATTTTTTTATGAACTTTTTTTATAAGTTCGATAATTTCTTCTAAATTATTTTTAATGTCATTTGAGTCAAATGTTTTACCATTTATAAAATTAAAAACTTGAATTGATTGATCATGAAATAATAATTTAGGACAAACACCTATTTGAGAAGCCGCATTACTTGCCTGTATTTCATTGGATCTAAAAACTAAATGCTCCGGTATGTCATCTCCAATTCTTACAAAATATTTTTCTAAACTATCTTCAACAAGAAAATTTTTATTTGTAATACCACCTTCCACTGGAGAAATTTTAATTTTACTCTTCCAGAAATCAATACTATTTATTAGTTTAATGCTATTTTTATCCATAAATTTTTATTTATGTTATATTTTAAAATAAATTATTTTCTATTAATTATATATAAATTGCTTATAAATTTATAATGACTAGAAATTATTTAAGTGGATCAATAAAAAAAGCTCTAGCAATAATAGAATGTGTTGGGAAGTCACCAAAACCTCTTAAGGCAAGCCAAGTGGCATCCATAACAAAATTAGATAGGGCAACAGCTTTTAGAATTTTAACTTATCTTACAAGTCTCGGTTATGTGTTTAAAGATACTTCAAATAATTTATATACGTTAGGACATAAAATATTTGAATTTGGGGACAAGTCAGATTTTCTTAAAACACTTACAACTCTATGTTTTGAGCATATTAAAAATTTATCTTATGACACTAATCACATAACTTATCTAGCTGTCTTAGAAGGTCCTCACATTGTTTATTGTGATAAAGTTGATCCTTTAGGAGAAAATGCACCAAGGGCTTTTAGAATGAGATTGGATGCGCATAGTTGTGCTCTAGGAAAGGCAATTCTTGCCTTTAAATCACGAGATGAGTTAAGAGAGATTTATAAAAGTTATACTCTTCACAAACATACATCCAATACAATAACTTCTCTTGATAAGTTATATGCAAATTTAGATAAAATTAGAAAAAATGGATATAGTGTTAATGAAGCTGAAACATTTGATTATGTCTATGGAATCGGTGCACCAATAATGGATATGCAAAATAGAGCAATTGCAGGAATTGCAATTTCAGGAACTAAAGGCAGTATAAATGTCAAAACTGTTCCTGAATTAGCAAATAGAGTTACTAAAACAGCTAAAATGATTTCTAAAAAACTTCAAGAAAGTTAAGCTGTTTCAACTGCTGAAACAGTTACTTTAAGGAAATATTACTTTAAAATAAACCATTAAAAAAAAATTTTGCAAAGGAATA
>CABXEZ010000036.1 GCA_902511405.1 uncultured Alphaproteobacteria bacterium | reverse complement strand
AATGTAGAAAATTCAAATTTTTTTTCAAAATTCAAAAAAGAAAAACTTAATATACCAAAAAAATATAACAAGATATATGAAGAGTCTCTAAAATATTATAATGAAATGAATAAATACTCTATATGATGGAATACATTAACGCTCAAGAATCTGCAAAATTTTTGTTTAAGCATAGACAAAATAAATCAAGCATTAATGATTTACCAAACAAATTAACTCCCAAAACTGATCATGAAGCTTACATAATTCAGGAAGAGTTAAAACTTCTTTATTTAAGTCTTAAAGATAATGTTTCTATTGGAAAAAAAGTTGGTTGCACAAGCTTAGAAGGTCAAAAACAACTTGATATTTCTGAGCCCTTTTATGGAAACTTATTTTCAAGATTTTATGCAATTGAACCAGATAATATTTCTTCTAAAAAATTTTCCAAACCATTTATTGAACCAGAGATTGCGTTGAGAATAAAAGAAGATATTAATATTTCTAAAGCACCCTTTTCAGCTAAAGATATTAATGATTTATTTGATGGATTTGTTTGTTCATTAGAAATTGTAGATTTTCGCTTTAACAAAAACTTAAAAGATATCGGGGCATATAATTTAATAGCTACAAATGGAGCTTCAGAATTCTGGATTAGAAACGCTGAAGTATTTTCAATGAATAAAATCAATTTTGATGACCATGATATAAAAATTTATTTCAATAATGAAATAGTCGGTGAAGGTAATGTAAATAAGGTAATGGAAAATCCTCTTAATTCAGGTTTATGGTTGATAAATAAAATTGCTCAAAAGGGAGAAACCCTATTAAAAGGTCAATTCATTTCTACTGGCACATGCACAAAGGCTCATGAATTATCACCTAATACCAAAGTAAGTACTGATTTTGGAATATTAGGAAAAATTGAATTTAATTATAATTAAACTATTTAAGAGATATGAATATTAAAGGATATTTTAATGAGTCGTGTAATATATGTCGTACTGAGATCAATCACTATAAAAGGATCAATAGCAGTATAGATTGGATTGATGTCATTAGTAACAAAAATGCACTAAAGGACACAAAATTATCTCCAGAAGAATTAATTAGAAGACTTCATGTTGTTAAAGATGATAAATTACATAAGGGTCTAGATGCATTTTTGATAGTTTGGGAAGAGATACCTAGATACAAAATTTTATCTAAAATTGCTAGGCTGCCTGTAATATATCATTTCGGTTGGTTGATTTATGAGTTTATTGCTTTATTATTATATGCTAAAAATAAAAACATATTAAGAAAAGTTTATGAGTAATAATTTTGAAATTTTAGAGAAAATTGTTTTAACAGTACTTTTGGTCTGCGTATTCATTGCCATAGGGCAAGAAATTTTTGTAATGATTGAAAATCAAAAAGTCACTCTAGCTGATATTCTACTTTTATTCATCTACATAGAAGTCCTGGGTATGATTAAGGAATACTGGATAGCTAAAGTTGTTAGAATGAGTTACCCTTTATTCATAGCAATGACTGCACTTGCCAGATTAATAATTATGTCTGCAAAAGATGCAGAACCAATTGCTCTTATCTATGAATCTTTCTCAATTTTAATTATAGCTCTTGCCATTGTAGCTTTAAGAGCTAGACATCTTAGTTTCTTCAATAGAGATAAAAAAGAAGACTAACTTTAATGTTTCAATCAAGCTTGAAAGAAGCTCAGGCTTTTCAAGAATTGTATTTACCATACACAGGAAGTTATTACAGAGATAACAGAAATTATTCTTATGATTTAACAAATAATAGAAATACCACTTCTCTACTATCACCATATATAAGATATCGATTGTTATCAGAAGAAGACATTATAAAAAAAACCTTATCTATTTATTCATTTTCTAAAACAGAAAAATTTATTCAAGAAATCTATTGGCGTACCTATTGGAAAGGATGGTTAGAGCATAGACCTGATGTATATGATGATTATTTAACGCAAAGAAATGAATTATTAAAAAATTTATCCAATACTAATAAGTATCAAAAAGTAATTAATGGAGAAACACATTTATCCTTTTTTAACGATTGGATAAAAAAATTAAAAGAAGATGGATATCTTCATAATCATATACGAATGTGGTTTGCTAGTATTTGGATTTTTACTTTAGAGCTACCTTGGCAATTGGGTGCAAATTTCTTTATGGAAAATTTATTAGATGGCGATCCAGCATCTAATACATTATCTTGGAGATGGGTTGCCGGCATTCAAACAAAGGGCAAACATTATTTAGCAAGAAAAAATAATATCACTAAATACGGAAACTTAAATATTAATGAAAATATAAAATTAAACGAACAAGCAGTGTGCTTAAAAGAAAATAAGGACTATTTTGCAAAAAATTTAGTTTTTGATATTTCTGAAAATATAAATTTAGATTCAATTCTTATTCCCACAGATGATTTAAATTTTATTTTAAATAACAAATTTCGATACAAAAATATTTTTTCAGGAATTCCTTTTAATGATTATAATGACCATAAGTTTGCTAAACAAGTCAAAGATCATATTAAAAATATAACTATTTCAAATTTTAAAGATAATGATTTTTATAGTGATTATGAATACATTATTGAATTTGAAAATTACTATCAATCATTTTCTGCATGGATTAAAACAAAAAATATAAAAAAAATTGGATTACCGTATGTACCAACAGGTAATTGGAAAAAGATTTATAAAAAATTAATTAATAAAAATCCGTCAATTAATTTTGTTTATTTACATAGAAAATATGATATGCAAGCTTGGAAGTTCGCAAATAAAGGTTTTTTTAATTTTAAAAAACACATTCCAGAACTAATTAGTAAATTATAAAATGTCTGAAATTCTTAAAATATCTAATGTATCAAAAGTATATAATAATAAATTTCAAGCATTAAATAAGCTTAGTCTTAAAATCAAAAAAGGCGAAATATTTGCCTTACTGGGGCCTAATGGAGCAGGTAAGTCAACATTGATCAATACAGTCTGTGGTATTCTTAACTTTGATGAAGGAAGTATAACTGTTGATGAGCTGGACATCAAAACACAATATCGAAAAGCTAGATCATTAATTGGCATTGTTCCTCAAGAGTTAAATTTAGAAGCTTTTGAAACTATATGGGACAATGTAAATTATTCTAGGGGTCTTTATGGTAAACCACCTAATCATTCATATATTGAAAAATTATTAAAAGAACTCTCTTTATGGGAAAAAAAAGATAATAAATTACGTGAATTATCAGGAGGTATGAAGCGAAGAGTACTTATTGCAAAAGCTTTATCACACGAACCTAAAGTTTTATTTTTAGATGAACCTACGGCTTCAGTGGACGTTGAATTAAGAAAAGATATGTGGGAGGTAGTTAAAAGATTGAAACAAGAAGGAGTAACAATAATTTTAACTACTCATTATATTGAAGAAGCTGAGGAAATAGCTGATAGAGTGGGTATTATAAATAATGGCAGAATTATTCTTGTTGATGAAAAAGAGAGTTTAATCAAAAAATTAGGTCAAAAAATATTAAAAATTGAATTAGCTGAGACTATTGATAAAATACCATCTAATCTTGGTATTTTTAATTTAGAAATAAACTCCGATAAAAATATATTAACTTATATTTATGATACTAAAGGAGAGAACACTGGAATAACATCTCTTTTATCAGAAATTAAAGCCTTAGGTATGCAATTAAAAGATATTAGCACTGAGCAAAGTTCTTTAGAGTCTATATTCTTAAATTTAGTAAAGGAGTCAGAAAATGAATTGGCACGGTCTTAAAGCAATCTACTTACATGAGATGGATAGAATGCGTAGAACACTTTTTCAAAGTTTAGTATCTCCGTTCATATCTACATCTTTATATTTTGTTGTTTTTGGTTCTGCTATTGGCTCTAGAATAACAGAAATTGAAGGCATTAGTTATGGATCGTTTATTGTACCAGGCATGATAATGCTAACAGTTCTTACACAATCAATATCTAATGCTTCTTTTGGAATTTTTTTTCCTAAATTTACAAATACAGTATATGAATTATTAGCTGCCCCACTCTCCACATTTGAAATTATTTTAGGGTTTGTCGGTGCTGCAGCAACTAAATCCCTCATCATTGGGACAGTCATAATATTAACAGCGGGAATCTTTGTAGATCTACATATTGAACATCCTTTTATTATGATGTTTTTTTTAGTGTTAACCTGCGTAACGTTTTCTTTATTTGGTTTTTTGATTGGTATATGGGCTGATAACTTTGAAAAACTTCAAGTTATTCCAATTTTGGTAATTACGCCTTTAGTATTTCTTGGGGGTAGTTTCTATAGTATAAATATGCTCCCCGAATTTTGGCAAAAAATTTCCCTTCTTAATCCTGTTTTATATTTAGTAAGTGGATTTCGATGGAGTTTTTATGAAATTGCAGATGTTAGCATATTAACAAGCTTAATAACTATTTTATTCTTTTTATCTGCGTGTGTGTTAACAATTATTTATGCTTTTTCCAAAGGATATAAAATAAAGAATTAGTTACCGTGATTAAAAAAAATATAATTCAAGATTATAATAAAAACGGAGTTGTTGTCTTAAGAGATATAGTTCCAAAAAAATGGATTAATATTTTAAAACGTGGTTTAAAAAAAAATTTTCAAAATCCTAGCAAATACAAATGTGTTTATGAAAAGAATAATAAAAAAGAACTTTTTTATGACGATTATTGTAATTGGAATAAAATAGA
>CABXEZ010000035.1 GCA_902511405.1 uncultured Alphaproteobacteria bacterium | reverse complement strand
CAACGAAAGTAACAAAAGAAATTATTGAAAGTGCTAAAAATTTAAAAATAATTGGAAGAGCTGGAGCTGGTGTTGATAATATTGATTTAGTCACTGCTAAAGAAAAAAAAATTATAGTTATGAATACTCCTGGAGGCAATACCAATGCAACTGCTGAGCATACACTTGCATTACTTATGTCTCTATCGAGAAAAATTTCTAAAGCTGATGTCTCAACACATAAAGGTGAATGGGCAAAGAAAAAACTTAAAGGTAATGAAATTAAAGGAAAGATAATAGGAATTATTGGATTTGGAAACGTTGGCAGAAGATTTGCAGAAATATGCCAAGTTCTCGGTCTTAAAATTTTAGTTGTTTCCAAATCATTTAGAGCTGTAAAAAATCAATACCCTGAGTATAATTCTTGTGATTTAAGCGAAGTTTTACAACAAGCAGATATAATAAGTTTTCACTGTAAACCAAATATTGATGGATCTTCAGTTATTGCTTCAAAAGAATTAAATTTAATGAAGAAAACTGCACTTATTATTAATACTGCAAGAGGTAATCTTGTTTCTGAAGTAGATTTATGTGATGCTATAAAAGCAAATAAAATTGGCGGAGCAGCTATAGATGTTTTTGAAACTGAACCAGCAACGAATAATGTTCTTTTTGGTCTTGAGAATGTATTATTAACGCCACATATTGCGGCTTCTACAAGTGAAGCGCAAATAATTGTAGCTGAAATGGTAGCTAATCAGTTTGTTGAATATTTTTTAAATAATAAAGTAATTAACGAAGTTACTTGATAAAAAGCTCAGTTAGACTTTCCATATATCCAGAAGGATTTGAGAGAACATTACCATCTAAAATATTAGCTTGATCTAAAATTATTTGAGAGATTTTTTTATGATCAAACTCATTTAGGTTATTAGACATCTTAATAATCATAGGGTGGTCTGCATTTATCTCTAAAATCTTTTTTGAGTCAGGCATTTTTTGATTGTGCATCTTCATTAGTTTTTCCATGTTGATGTCCATTCCAGACTCTTCAGCAACTAGTAACACTGGGCTTTTAGTTAATCTGTCTGAAACTATCACATCAGATATTTTATCTTTAAGCTCATTCTTTAATAATGCTGTCAAATCATTGATTTTATTATCTATTTTTTTATTATCTTTACTTTTTTCTTTGTTTTGTTTTTCACCTACTTTTGAAAGATCAACTTTTCCCTTTGTTATAGATTTGAACTCAAATTCTTTATATTTACCAATATTTTGTAACCAAAATTCATCGACTGCATCGGTCATAAACAATACTGGAATTTTTTTATCAAGAAATGACTCTAATTGAGGAGAGTTTTTAATATATTCTTTGTCTGTATTTGCGAAATAATAAATTTCTTTTTGATCTAGTGCCATCTTTTCTACATAGCTGTCTAAAGATATTGAGTCACTATTTAGTGAGTTTTCAAATCTTAATAAGTTGAGAATTTTCTCATGATGATCGTTAAACTCATAAAGACCTTCTTTTATTACGGCTCCAAAATTCTTCCAAAAATCTAAAAATTTAGCGTCATCTTTTTTAGCTATTGAGTTTATTTCATTTAAAACTTTATTGGTAATTCCCTTTTTAATTTTTTCTATAATAGGGTTATTTTGAAGCATTTCTCTACTAATATTTAATGAAATATCTTGTGAGTCAACGACACCCGGGATAAATCGGAGCCAGTTTGGCATTATTTCATCACATTCATCAGTAATAAAGACCTTTTGAACATATAATTTAATTTTATTTTTTTTCTCAGAATTAAATAAATCCATAGGTTGATTAGTTGGCAGATACAACAATGCTTTATAATTGATAACACCCTCAGCATTATAATGGATTGTTTTTAATGGCTCATCGAAGTTAAAGGATATATTGTTATAAAACTGTTTGTAGTCTTCTTCTTTAATATCTTTTTTATCTTTTAACCAAAGAGGATCACCTTCATTTATTTTTTCTTCTTTTTCTTTAGTGTTATCTAGATCATCTAATAATATTGGAAATGGAATATAATTTGAATATTTCGTTATTATTGATCTTAACCGAAATGCATCAAGAAACTCTTCAGCATCTTTCTTGATATTTAGCTTTATAATTGTACCTCTTTTTTTATTTTCAATTTCTTCAATTGTATAGTTTTCTTTACCATTTGATTGCCACAGAAATGATTTTTCATCTTCAGCACTTTTTGATGTAACTTCAACTGTATCAGAGACCATGTATGATGAATAGAAACCTACACCAAACTGACCAATGGCTGAGACATTGGAGTCCTTTTTGTCTTTCATGGCTTCCATAAATTTGCTTGTTCCAGATCTCGCAATAGTTCCAAGGTTATCTATTAATTCTTGATTAGACATTCCAATACCATTGTCTTGAATTTCTATATATTTTTTCTTTTTGGATACCCTTATATTGATCCTAAGTTCCTTATCGTCACCTAAAATATTTTTTTTAGATAGTGATTGATACCTTAGTTTCTCACATGCATCTGCAGAATTTGAAATTAGCTCTCTAAGAAATATTTCTCTTTCACTATAAAGAGAATTAGCAACTAAATCTAAAAGTTTACTTACTTCAGCTTGAAAACTATGATTTTTTGTTGTTTTATCTGTCATTTAAAATGATTTAAGCATTCATAAGTAATATTCAATAGGTTGCAATAAAATTTTGACATAATTAATCTTAATAAGAATAAAATTATGTTATTACGTATAAATATGTCTTTAGATAACTTTCTAAAACTATTATCTATTTTGTTTATTTTTGTTGTTGCATGCACTTCAAATCAACAGATAAATACTGCTGATTCATGTATTATCTTTGAGCAAAAAAAAAATTGGTACAAGGCAACAAAAAAATCGTATGATAAATGGAATACTCCAATTGCATTACAATTAGCAATAATCAACCAAGAGTCTTCATTTAATCAATTTGCAAAACCAGAAAGAAAAAAAATACTTGGCTTTATACCTGGCTCAAGACCTTCAACAGCTTTTGGATATGCGCAAGTAACAAATCCTACATGGGATTGGTATAAATCAAAAACTGGCAATAAGAATGCTTCTAGAGCTAATTTTAATGATATTACTGATTTTATAGGCTGGTATACAACCCAAAGTGAAAACATAGTAGGTATTTCTAAAAATGATTATTATAACCAATATCTTGCTTATCATGAAGGTCAAGGTGGTTGGAAAAAGGAGAGTTATCTTGAAAAAAACTGGTTAATGGAAGTGGCTAAAACAGTTGAAAGAAACGCAAAAATGTATAACAATCAATTAAAGGGTTGTGAGCAGAAACTTAATAAGAAAGGTTTTTTCGGGATTTTTTAATGATCGTATCAAATAGCATTAATCAAATGTTTGAAGAAATGAAAACTTGGAGACAAGAATTGCATTCTATACCTGAGATCGGTTTAGAGGAATATGAAACATCAAAATATATAAAATCTAAACTGTCAGAATTTAATATAGAATTTAAAGATGGTTATGCAAATACAGGTATAGTTGCACGTGTAAAAGGTTCTCAAGGTGAAAGTGATAAATCTATTGGTTTAAGAGCTGATTTTGATGCATTACCAATGCCTGAAAAAAATGAATTTAAACATAAATCTAAAAATGAAGGAATGATGCATGCATGTGGTCATGATGGCCATACATCAATGCTTTTAGGTGCTGCTAAATACTTAAGTGAAAATAATGATTTTGATGGAAGTGTTTATTTTATATTTCAGCCTGGTGAAGAGGGTTTCGCTGGTGGTCAAAAAATGATTCAAGATGGAATGTTTGATGATTTTAAAATTGATGAAGTTTATGCACTTCATAATTGGCCAGAACTACCGATTGGTTCAATAGGCGTAAATAACGGTCCTATGATGGCTGCCGTTGATGAATTTGATATAGTTGTTAAAGGAAAAGGGGGGCATGCTGCAATTCCACAACTTGCTATCGATCCAGTTGTGATTGCCTCTCAAATTGTACTTGCTGTGCAAACAATAGTGAGTAGATCAACAGATCCAGTAGACAAAGCGCTAATAAGTATAACAAAAATTAACGGTGGCACTGCATATAATGTAATTGATGACAGCGTTAAATTAGGAGGCACAATTAGAACATTTAAACCGGAGACAAGGTCTTTTTTTGAAAAAAAATTAAAAGAAATTTCTTCTGGGATAGCAAAAGCTAATGGAGCAGAAGCAGAAGTTGATTTTCATTTAACAAATAAATATCCACCAACAATTAATTCTAAAAGGGAAAGTGTATTCGCGGCAAATGTTGCTAAAAAAGTATTTGGTAATTCTCAGGTAGATACAGATATAGATCCTTCTATGGGTGGTGAAGATTTTTCTTATTTATTAGAAAAAAAACCTGGTGCATATCTTTATATTGGTCAAGGTGATGATAATCATAAAGCGCATCTTCATACGACCAAGTATGATTTTAATGATAATCTATTACCTGTAGGAGTCAACTACTGGGTAGAGCTAGTTAAAGAATTTTTTTCAAAATAAAAAAAATTAATGATTAATTTTTTTGCTATTTTTACTATAGTGAAATTTCGTATTCGAGAGTTTGTATATGAATATAATTACTCAATTTTAGCACCTCTTATATCTAATTTATTATTTGTTATTATTTTTTCAACGATAGATAGATATTATTCATTATCATTAGATGGGATAACGTTTATTGATTTTTTAGTACCAGGGTTGATTGTTATGACAGTTGCTCAAGAAAGTTTTGATAATCCTTCTGCTTCAATAATTAATAGTAAACAGATCGGCTCATTCGATGATTTTTTATTAGCTCCATTATCAAG
>CABXEZ010000034.1 GCA_902511405.1 uncultured Alphaproteobacteria bacterium | reverse complement strand
CTCAAACCTGGAAGAGCCTCTAGTATTTTTTTTATTTCTGGATGATTTTTCATAACTTTAATTTCGTTTTGCTGATTAACAACATCTTCTTCACTAAGAGAACTGCCTACATTGCTATCTGAAGAGTGAATTTGCCATATTCTACCTGTCCACTTTGAAATAAATTTTGCGACATTTCTATTAAAGTGTGGGTCTCTTAAAGCAGAAGTATTGATTGTAACTTCACCTTCTTTAAATGAAATTAATTTTACTGAATTATACAACTGAGCATGAAGTAATGCCTCTCTCTTCATATAAAAAAAATCAACAAATTGTCTAAAGTTAGAAATTTGTATTGCACTAGTGTTTTCGCTTTCACTTTTAACAGGTGAATTAATATTATTTGTATTACTCTCTATTCCAATTTTTTTTTTTACTTTGTTATCTGATGTATCTAATTTAGGTTGATCAATCTTATTTGAAAAATTTTTTTTATTTGGTTCTTCTGGTTGAGGACTATTAGTAATGAAGATAAGTCTTACAATTATCATCTCTCCATGCTGAAATAAATGAAAACCATTTTGTAATTCTTGAAAACCCTTAAATAATACTTGCCACATCACACTTAGTGAGTTCATTGAAAGCTGAGTTGCAAACTCACTTCCCTTAACTCTTTCCAATTCAGGAATTGAAATGTCATTTTGTATATTAGGTGAAATTTTGATTTGAGTAATAGAATGTATTACATTTAATAGCTCTTCAAAAATCATCAAAATATCAGCTCCTGAGTTATATAGATTTCTAAATAAATCTAATGACTCATTTGCCTGACCTTTTGCTATATGCCCCAGAAGTTCATAAATCTTTCCTCTATCTGCTAGTCCCAACATTTTTTCTACTGTCTCAGCACTAACTGAGGTGTCAGTATTTATAATAGCTTGATCAAGCAAACTTAGAGAGTCCCTAACAGAACCATCACCCGCTCTCACTAAAAGAGAGATTGCATCTTCATCTACTTTCACTTTTTCTAATTCTGAAATTCTCTTAAGATGTTGGATTAAATCTTTTGACTCTACTCTTTTGAGATCAAATCTTTGACACCTAGATAAAATCGTAACAGGAATTTTCTTAACTTCAGTAGTGGCAAAAATAAACTTCACATGCTCTGGTGGCTCCTCTAAAGTTTTAAGCAAAGCATTAAAGGCGCTTTTCGACAGCATATGTACTTCATCTATAATAAAAATTTTAAATTCACAATTTACTGGCTTATATTTAACATTATCAATTATTTCTCTAACATCATCAACGCCAGTCTTACTTGCTGCATCCATTTCAATAACATCTAAATTATGATCAGATCTAATTGATTTACATGAATCACAAGCACCACATGGTTCACAACTATCGTCTTTCTTATTTTCACAATTCAAACTCATTGCAATTAATCTTGCAGTGGTTGTTTTGCCAACTCCCCTTACTCCTGTTAAGAGATATGCGTTTGCAATTCTGTTAGTTGTAATTGCATTAATTAAAATTTGAACCAAAGTTTCTTGTCCTATTAAATCAGCAAAAGTTTGTGGCCTATATTTTCTTGCCAATACTTTATATTCTATTTTTTCATTCATAATTATAAAGAAGGTTCAAGACCCGAACAAACTTGGTACAGCTGCTTCTTTTCAGACCTGACTGGATTAACAAGCAATTCGCCCTCAAACCTTCATATCTACTATATCATGTAAGAATAAAAAAATAACTTGTGATTTGGATTTTATGTTTATTTTTTTCTAAAATTTGATTTTTTATAAACACCTAAAATTTTAATTTCTTTACAAAAAAATTTCATTTCCTCCAAAGCTAATTTAACTGAACTATTCTGTGGATGCCCTTCAAAATCAATATAAAATTGAGCAACATCAAAACCTTGCGGGTGAATATAACTCTCTAATTTAGTAATGTTTACACCGTTACTAGCGAAACCTCCTAAACATTTATATAAAGATGCGGGAATGCTTCTCACAACAAATACAAGAGTTGTTATAATGTTGCTATCGCTAGGTTTTATGTCACTTTTGTCTTTAGACATAATTAAAAATCTAGTAACATTATACTCTGCGTCTTGAAAATCAGCCTGAAGTACTTCTAAATTATAAATCTCTGCTGCTAACGATGAAGCAATAGCCGCATCTTCTTTATTATTAAGCTCAGATATTTTTTTTGCAGACCCTGCTGTATCTGCAGCTATAACCATTTGTTTATTAAGTTTTATTATTTTGTTTCTACATTGTGCAATACCTTGCTCGTGACTATGAACTCTTTTAATGTCATTAATATTTGTTCCAGGCACTGCCAGCAAATTATGTCTTACTTCTAGAAAATATTCTCCAATAATGTTTAAATCAGAATCAGGTATTAGCCTTTGCGTATCTGCAACTCTTCCAGCTTGAGAGTTTTCAATTGGCACTAATGCTATGTCAGCTTTATCATTTCTAACAAAAGCAAACATTTCCTCAAACGTTGAGCAAGGAAAGCTTTTTGCTTCTGGAAAAACATTTTTTCCAGCTTGTTCACTATAAGCTCCATTAACTCCTTGAAAGGCAAAACTATTTGTTTTCATCTGTACTATTTAAAATATTTTCTATTACCATTAAATCTTCAACCGTATCTACACTAATTGGAACATTTTCTACATAAGTTATTCCAATTTTAATACCTGCATCAAGAGCTCTTAATTGCTCTAATTTTTTATCTATTTCATTTTTAGAAGGAGGTAATGAAATAAATTTTTTTAGTGCACTTGGCTTAAAACTATAAATTCCAACGTGCTGATGAATATTTTTTACTTCTGTTTTTATTGATTTAAAAAAATCTAAACTATTGCCGACAACACCCTTCTCTATCCAATCTACTGAAACTTTTGTAATGTTTTCATTTTTTATTTCATTACTAGATACATCTGTTGCAATTGTTCCAATTTCATAACCATTATGCAAGGGTATATTAGCGCTTTGTATGTTTTTATAGTCAATTAAAGGCATATCACCTTGAAGATTAATAATACTTTCATAATCATGTCTATTATCAAGTAAGTTGAATGCTGCAAAAACTCTGTCAGTACCTGTAGGCAAATTAGGATCAGTCATTATTGCTTTACCACCTTTTGAAACAATTAAATTAAATACTTCATCTTCACTGCATGCAACATAGACGTCTCCTGCCTTTGAATTAATTCCTTGCCTCCAAACTCGCTCAATCATGGGAATACCATTAATTTTTGCCATGGGTTTATTTGGAAAGCGCTGTGAAGCCATTCTAGCTGGAATAATAATTGCAGTTTTCATAAATTATGCGACAATTAAGCCGTATTTAATTTTTTGTAGGACGTTTTCATTTCTATTCATTTTAAAAAAAATCTATATAGATGTTTTACACATGTCTGGACTTGAAGTTAACAAAATTTTGGCTTCCATTATATTAGCGATACTTGTAGTCACTGTTATTGGTCATTTAGGTGATATAATTATAGATACAGAACATCACGAAATGGAAGAAACTGCCTATAAGATTGATGTACCTGAATCTGGTGAAGTGGTGCCAGGGGCAGCTCCTAAAGTTGAAGTTATAGAACCAATTTCATTACTTTTAGCTAGTGCCTCCCTTGAAAAAGGAGAGAAGCTTTTTAAAAAATGTAGCTCATGTCATAATTATGAAAAAGACAGCGCAAACAAAGTCGGTCCAAA
This sequence comes from uncultured Alphaproteobacteria bacterium, assembly GCA_902511405.1. Taxonomy (GTDB): domain Bacteria; phylum Pseudomonadota; class Alphaproteobacteria; order HIMB59; genus CACPNW01. The sequence goes on along the minus strand of CABXEZ010000034.1, from coordinate 1,241 downwards.
TTTATGGAATTTAATTAATAGACCAAAAGCAAATGTAGATGGTTTTGCATACTCAAAAGCATTAGCTGTATATGGTGGCGAATGGAGCTACGAAGAACTAGCTGAATTTTTATATAAACCAAAGAAATTTGTTAAAGGAACTAAAATGAACTTTGCTGGTCTTAAAAAAGTTCAAGATAGAGCTAACATTGTTTTATTTTTAAGAGAGCAAGCTGAAAATCCAGTTCCACTTCCGTAACTTTATTTATGAATAATTCCCTTCAGGAATATCTAAATTTTGCAAACAAACTTGCTGATGCAGCAGGCATTACTTCAATGGAATATTTTAGAACTTCCCTAAGTATTGATAATAAAAGTGATGAAAGCCCAGTTACTATTGCGGATAAAAATACTGAATTAAAAATTCGATCCTTGATAGAAAATGAATATCCTGATCATGGAATTTTGGGAGAGGAGTTTGATAGTGTAAATCCAGATGCAGAATTTATATGGGTTATAGATCCAATTGATGGCACTAGAAGTTATATTGCAGGACACAAAGATTTTGGAAATTTAATATCTTTAACGCAAAATAAAAAACCTATTATTGGTATTATTAATTGTCCCGCACATGATGAGAGATGGGTTGGGGCAAAAAATCAAAGCTCAACTCTTAATCATCAAACTGTAAATACATCTAGTGTAACAGCAATTGAAGATGCTTATATTTTTACTTCTGGTCTATATTTTGATGAACCACACCTAAGAAATGCGGTTGATAAAATTAAAAACAAAGTAAGGTATTTTCGTTATGGTGGCGATTGTTACATGTATGGTATGGTTGCCTCTGGGTTAATTGATATTGTGATTGAAGATACTCTTAAAGTTCATGATTATATGGCTTTAGTCAATGTTATTGAGGGTGCAGGAGGTGCGATATCAGATAAATTTGGTAACAAAATTACCACAGATTCACAAGGAAGTGTGATAGCTTCAGCTAATAAAGAACTTCATTCCAAGTTGATTTCACTAATAAATGAATAAATTTAATTTAAATTTATTTTAAAGTAATTATATTGATTTTATGAAAACTTTAAAAACAGCCTTTATCATTATTCTATTTACTATTTCACAAAATGTATTTGCCAATACAACAATTTCTCATGCCATTGCTATGCACGGAGAGCCAAAATATAATAAAGATTTTCTTAGTGTTGAATATGTTAGCAACAATGCAGAAAAAGGGGGTAATATAGTAAGAA
>CABXEZ010000033.1 GCA_902511405.1 uncultured Alphaproteobacteria bacterium | reverse complement strand
TCAAAATTAGTGCCAGCACAATCAATTAAAGAAATGCAAAAAGATGGAGCAGGCTTTGCAGGGTTTTCAACTTACCTAGATATGTCTCCATCTGATCCAGATATGGCAGCTATTCCAGATCCAAGAAGCTTAATACAACTTCCATGGCAACCAGATGTTGGGTGGTTAGCTGGAGATTTATGGATGGATGGCAAACCTGTAGCTTCTTCTCCAAGAGTGATGCTGCGCAATCAAATTGATAGGTTAGCTAAAAAAAATATGTACTTAAAAAGTGGTGTTGAATGTGAATACTTTTTGATCACTCCAGATGGTAATTCAATTGCTGATCAAAATGATATTGCAGATAAACCTTGCTATGATCAATCAGCGTTGATGCGTCAATATGATTTAATAAGAGCAATTTGTGATAGCATGATTATGCTCGGTTGGGGGCCTTATCAAAATGATCATGAAGATGCGAATGGACAATTTGAAATGAATTGGGATTTTTCTGATTGTTTACAAACAGCTGACCGACATGTTTTTTTTAAATTTATGGTTCGGACTCTTGCTGAAAAAAAAGGTTTGCGTGCAACTTTCATGCCAAAACCATTTTTAAATAAAACAGGTAATGGATGTCATGCGCATTTATCTGTTTGGGATAAAAAAGGTAAAAATCTTTTTGCAGATAAAAATGATAAATTAGGTTTATCAAAAACAGCTTATAATTTTATGGGTGGTATAATGAATTCTGCAGAAGCTTTAACAGCATGGTTTAATCCTACTATAAATAGTTATAAAAGAATTAATGCTCCAGTTACTGCATCAGGTGCGACTTGGGCACCTAACACAATTACTTACTCTGGTAATAACAGGACTCATATGGTTAGAGTTCCTGGGCCTGGAAGATTTGAATTACGATTAATGGATGGGGCAACCAATCCTTATTTATTGCAAGCAGGAATTTTAGCTACAGGAATAGATGGGATAGAAAAAAAACGAAACCCTGGAAAACCAATCAATGTAAATATGTATGAAGAGGGACACAAGGTTAAAGGTGCTAAAAAACTCCCTCTTACATTAGAAAAAGCTTTGTCGCATTTAGATAAAAGCAAAGTTCTGAAAGATGCATTTAGCAAGGAAACAATTAATTCTTACATTAAACTCAAAAATAAGGAGATTAAAAAATATCAATCTTCAAATACAAAAAAAATTGGTTTTAAAGGCTCAAAGCAATCAACTAAAAAGAATATCATAACGCAATGGGAAAAAGACAATACTCTTGATTGCTAATAAGAGATAATAAAAAAATGGGACGCATAGGGTGGAGTGATTTTGTTATTTGGCAATGCAGCCTTAGACAACGGAATTTTAGAATGTTTGGTGGTAAGCCATCTGAAGGAACAATAGCTAGTTTTTCAAATATTAAATCAAATAATTCATTAGGAGATATTCGCTCAATTTTAATGGAAGATAATTGTGAAGACACGTCTAAAATGTTTGAGTTTATGCATAAGCAAACTCATGACCCTGAAACACGATTTGATAAAGCTATTAAGTTTTTTTCTTCAGAGTATTATAATACTCCTTCAAATTTTGATGGATCTTTCACTGCAACATTTCCATATCAATCAAATGTTTCAAAAGATCTTTTAAAGAAGAAAAAAGTAATTGCTCAGTTCTTTGAACGAGACACTGGTTTTAGTTTTGCGGTAAAAGTAACTAAGTTAAAAAAAAATAACTCTAAATGGCAATACACTTTTTGGCATAATCGTTTTTTTAATCCAAGCTTAAGTGAAGGTATTGAAATATTAAATTTTAGTCCTGAAAAAACAGGACTAAAAAAAATTAATTAATCAAACTTTTGATAAGCTTTTTTCAATACTACCAAAGGATGATTAGGAGACATTTGAAACTTAACAAGTAGTTCTCTAGCAATCATATCTCTATCTTGTTGGTCTTTAGGCAGTTTCATATTTTTTGGAGTTGTGACCCAACCATTTATGTTTCTATCAAACACTGCTGGTTTTCCATTTTCATAACCCATATGAACATCTTCTAACCAATTAAGATCATCCCAACCCATATGCTCAATATATTTTTTTAAAAAAGGAGTAAGCCTCTTATAATCAGGAAGAAGGTTAACATCATATCGATAACCAATATGCTGTCCTATCATTTTTTCACGAGCAGTTTTAATTCCCGAATCTTTTGATCCTTTTTTAGATGAAGTTTTTTTAGCTTTCACAGTTTTCTTTACTTTTTTCTTTGCCATTTTCTTCTCCTAAATTGAATGATAATCATCTACACCAACTGTATAGTCAGTACCTGCCAATGGAACTTTTGCTAAAGCGGAAGCTTCCATTGTTAAAGCTGCTAAATCTTCAGGCTCTAATGAATGAATGTTTGTTTTACCACATGCCCTTGCAAGTAATTGAGCTTCTAGAGTCATTGAATGTAAATAATTGTAAACTCTTAAAGCAGCATCATCAGGGTTAAGGCGTTTTCTTAATTTTGGATCTTGAGTTGCAACGCCAACAGGACATCTTCCAGTATGACAATGATAGCAATCACCAGCTGATACACCTAACTCTTTTTCAAAGTCAGCCTCTGGAATATCTTTATTACAATTTAATGCAATCAATGCACCGGTTCCGACTGCTATTGCGTCAGCACCTAAAGCTAAAGCCTTAGCCATATCTGCACCATCTCTGATGCCCCCTGCAAAAACAAGAGACACTTCTCCAGTTTTTCCAACATCATCCAAAGCTCTTCTTGCTTCTCTTACTGCAGCAATTCCAGGAATTCCGGTATTCGCTGCTGCAATATGTGGGCCCGCTCCTGTGGATCCCTCCATACAATCTAAATAAATTGAGTCAGGATTACATTTAGCAGCCATACGAACATCATCATAAACTTTTGCTGCCCCTAATTTAAGTTGAATTGGAACTTGATTGTCGGTAAGTTCTCTTAGCTCCTCAACTTTAAGAGCTAAATCATCAGGACCTAACCAGTCGGGATGTCTTGCTGGTGAACGTTGATCAATACCTGCAGGTAGAGATCTCATTTCTGCAACTTGGTCAGTAACTTTTTGACCCATCAAGTGACCGCCCATTCCAACTTTTTGACCTTGACCAATAAATACCTCTATCCCATCAGCTAACTGTGCATGATGTGGGTTAAAACCATATCGAGATTGAATACATTGATAATACCATAACTCTGAATAACGTCTCTCATCAGGTATCATGCCTCCTTCACCAGAACATGTAGCGCTTCCAGCCATAGTAGCGCCACGCGCTAGGGCAGTCTTTGCTTCATATGATAAAGCTCCAAAACTCATGCTAGTAATATAAATAGGTATATCAAGCTTAACGGGATTTTTACAATTTGGCCCAATTACCGTTTTTGTCTCACATTTTTCTCTATAACCCTCAATAACAAACCTTGTTAAAGTTCCAGGTAAGAAAGTAAGGTCATCCCAGTGTGGAATTTTTTTCATTAGCGCCATTCCGCGCATACGATAACGACCAAGCTGAGACTTAATATGAATATCGTTAATTACATTAGGAGTAAAAATAGCATTTTTACCTAAAATACTTTTTTCATTTTCACTTTTTTTATTTTTAGTTTTCTTTGCCATGTATGTTCCTCCTATATTGCACCTTTCCGTTCCGATGGTTCCAAATTATCATAGTTCCATAATTTTTTACCAGAAACAATTTTAGTCATTTTTTTAAAATCTATTTTTTTATCTATTTCTGCTACTTTTAATTTTCTTTTTAACCAAGAAACATCGAGATCAGTCATTTCGGCCTCTACCGCATCTGCACCTAAAGATTTTATACTGCCTCCTACAAAAATAGTTCCATCATAAAGAGAGTCACCAAGATTAGGACCTACATCACCGCAGATAATTATTCTGCCTCGTTGCATCATAAATCCAGTAAATGCACCAGCATCACCACCAACTATAATAGTACCGCCTTTCATATCAATACCAGATCGAGCACCAACACTGCCTTTGCAAATTAAATCTCCTCCACGAATTGCAGCTCCAAAACATGAACCTGCATTTTTTTCGATTACGACTTTTCCAGACATCATATTTTCTGCACAAGACCAGCCAACACGACCTGAAATTCTTACAACAGGACCATCAATTGACCCTACTCCAAAATACCCAAGACTACCTTCAACAATAAGATTTAGTTTTTGAAGAATGCCAACTCCAAGACTATGTTTAGCACCAGGATTTTTTAGGACAATTGTTCCATACCCCTTTTTCATCAACTCTTTAATTTTTTTATTTAATTCTAAACATTCTAGATTCTCTACATTTATCGAAGTTCGTTTGTTAAAATCAACATCGAAAGCGTCATTATAAAAAAAGTTCTCACCTTCTTCGGGATTAAAAAATGTCTGCTGAGTTCTTCCAGTTAATACCTCATCATGAAGTCCCATTCCATAAGACTTATGTTCATTTTTAGTTATGCTTGCCATACTTTAACCTCTCCTTCATAGGGATCATATGTATCGATTTCATGAGGAAGCAAACTTCTTATTGCAACCTCTTCAGAAGCAAGAGCTACTAAATCATCACTCTCATACAAAACCATTGGCTTTGCAGCCATTGTATCTTTAGCCATTCCTAGCTTATCTTTTGTAGCAACCATGTAAGTGAACACTCCGTCTAAGTCTGATAAAGATGAGCGCATGGCATCTTCTAAGTCAAATCCATCACGAATTTTATTTGCTAAATAAACCGCTATTAATTCTGAATCACAAGAAGACATAAAACGCATACCTTTTCGTTCAAGAGCTCTTCTATTATTCCAATAATTTGTTAGCTGACCGTTATGAACAACAGAAACATCACTAAATGGATACGCCCAATATGGGTGTGCTGATCTAATATCAACACCTGACTCTGTTGCCATTCGGGTATGCCCTATTCCATGTGTTCCATTGAATTTATTTAAACTATATTGATCAGCAACAACTTGAGCATCACCTATATCTTTAATAAGCTCCAATGATTGACCCAAAGATAAAATTTCTGTCATCTCTACTGACTCAATTTTTTTTGCTAACTCTAACAAATCATCTTTACACTTAATTACATATCTAAAGGAGTAAGGAGTTATTTGCTCTTCTTTGATAATCTTTGCCCCAATGTCATGTATTTGTTTATTTACTTCATCTCGTCTAGAATCATAAACAGAAGCGTCTTCCATTACAGCAGAACTGCCTTCCTTTACATTTTCACCAACTTTAAACCTTAAAATATAATCTTTAGATTTTCCACTTCCATACAAAGCATAGCCTGTTGAATCAGGTCCACGATGTTTTAGAGATTGCAACATCTTTTGCATTTCTCCCCCAACATTTGTTGACTTACCTCTATGTATTAGTCCAGCAATTCCGCACATATTATCATCCTTCTTTTTTTTATAATTTATGGAAGTACATCCAAATAAGTATCAACATCCCACTGCGTAACTGCAGACAAGAATTTTTCCCACTCATCTTTTTTATAATGCATAAATACCCTAAGCATATCCTCAGGTAGTGCTGCCTTTACAATATCATCACTATCCAATCGTTGAATAGCTTCACCTAAAGTCATAGGAAGTTTGTCAACTTCTTTACCTTCTTTCATTGCATCATAAATATTTTTCTTCTCTGGCTCACCTGGATCCATTTTATTATCCAATCCATCTTCAAAAGCTTTTAAAATTCCAGCACCCATTAAGTATGGATTATGGGATGAATCAACAGATCGATATTCAACACGACCTGGTGCAGATACACGAACACTACAAGTCCTATTTTGGTATCCCCAATCAGCATACACCGGAGCCCAAAAACCAGTATCCCATAATCTTCTATATGAGTTTACTGTTGGTGAACCAAGACAAGTTAATGCAGGTAAATGCTTTAGCAAGCCTGCAATACTATTTAGTCCTATAGGTCCCGGCTTAACTGCATCAATTTTTGGATCTGGCATAAACATATTCTCACCACCAGATATGTGCGTGAAAACTTGATCCATTCCTGGAAGAGGATTATTCCCTATCGGTGTAGATTTAAGTTCTCCTCCTTTCCATAGAGAAACATTAGTATGACAGCCATTAGCAGAAACACCCATAAATGGCTTACTCATAAAGCAAGCAATCAAATTAAATTCTCTAGCAACTTGAGCACAAATTTGTCTATAAGTGGTTAATCTATCAGCATTTCTTAAAACATCATCATACATAAAGTTTAATTCTAATTGCCCAGGAGCATCTTCATGGTCTCCTTGGATTACGTCCAAACCCATAGCTCGACAGTAATCTATTACCTTCATATAAACAGGTCTTAAAGACTCAAACTGATCAATATGATAACAGTAAGGTCTAGAAAAACCATCACCAGTTGGCTCTCCGTTATCTTTTTTTGTCAGCCACATCATCTCAGGCTCAGTACCTGCTCGCATATTCATTCCAAACTTTTCTTGAAACTGATCTTGAAATATTTTTAAGTTTCCTCTGCAATCAGATGTTAGATGACCCCCTGGATTTTCTTCTTCTTCTCTGTTTCTAAAACAAGTACACCATACTCTCGCAACTCTTTTATCCCAAGGAAGTTGAACGAATGTGTCAGGCTCTGGAATTCCTACAAGCTCAGAAGATTCTGGTCCGTAACCAATATAGTCACCATGTCTATCTACAAATAAATTTGCCGTTGCCCCATAAACTAACTGAAAACCTTTTTCAGCCATTGACTCCCAATGATCTGCCGGAACACCTTTACCAACAATTCTACCCGTAACAGAAACAAATTGATAATATATGTATGTTATTCCAAGCTCATCAATTTTTTTTCTTACGTCTTTAACTAATTTGTCTCTTCCTGATTGATTTACAAAATTTTCTAAATCTGACATTTCTACCCCCCCTTTTTAAATACTATTAACATTCAACAACAAATTAACTCCACGGAAAAGGACTATTTGATGTTGGATGCAATTTACCTTGTTCATATCTTGAAAAACGAAAAGGCTCCAATAAAGAAGATTTCTCTCCTAAAACCTCATCTGCTACTAGTTTTCCAACTCCAATCATTTTATATCCATGATTTGAGTCAGCTATCATGTACACATTTTCTCTAAATTGATCAAAAACAGGAAATGAATCAGGTGTAAAACAGCCTAATCCACCTGTTGCTCCTTTTTTGAATAGATGAGATTTACCTTCAAATCTTTTATGGCAGAATGCTAATGCTGAAGTCCACATATCGCCAAACTCATCACTAATTACAAAATCAGCAGATTTAGGGCCATAAGGATCAACACTAATCCCTTCGCCTCCTGGTTTACCTACTTTATAAGGAGAGGCACCGCCTTGAATACCATTGAAGTGAAAATCTGGTTTATAATAAATTCCCCATAACTTATCAGTGATTAAACTTTTGTCAGTATCTGAATAAAGAGGCGCATCAGTATCGACATGAATAACTGGTGGCATATCACCGCTATCAGTTTTAAGAAAATCTGGATCTACTCTTAACACCCCTTCAGTAAGCATCCAATAATGCCACATAGGTATGTTGGTATTTAGTTTACCATCTGATCCTTTTATAGAAATTTCATTAGGTAATTCTAACATATCCCAAAAAGACTTTGCCCAAGGTCCTGCTCCCACAATTACGTGATCACATTTAATTAAACCTTTGTCAGTTTCTACACCTGTAACTGCACTTGAATTAGATCCATATTGAAAGCCTTTAACAGTCGTTCCAGTTAAAATTCTTACTCCCTCTGCCTCGGCTTTATTTGCTAAACCATATATAGCAGATGTGTTGTTAGCATACCCGCCACGTTTTTCATGCAAAACACTCGTGATACCTTTAGCTTGCCAATCGCCAAACATTTTTTTCATGTAGTTTGCAGAGTCTTTTTCACCTTGAATGAATACTGAGTCATATCCAATATTTTTTTGCTGCGCATATATTTCAGCAACATCTTCCTCCATACATTCAGGGCTAATTTGCATATACCCAACATCATGATAGTGGAAATTTTTTGCATCACTCTCCCAAACATCTACACACAAAGCCATTAACTCTCTCATCGCAGGTT
>CABXEZ010000032.1 GCA_902511405.1 uncultured Alphaproteobacteria bacterium | reverse complement strand
CCAAAGCTGTATTTGCTGGAAGAATAATATCTGCATGTCTTGCTTGAGCATTCCACCAAATTTCATTTACAATTATAGTTTTTGGTATTTGCCAGGCTTTAACTAATCTATTTAAATCTTGATGGTGATGAAAAGGATTGCCTCCTGCCCAATATATTAATTTTATATTTGGATATTTTAGTTTTTGTCCATCATATTGAAACAATTCATTAGGTTTTTCTAACATATCAGTAATTCTTGCGACGGGTATAAAATCTTTAATTTTGTTCTTACCTTGCGGTAAACTTTTCCAAGGTATTTTTTTAAAAACATCGCCAGTGCTATTAACACTTGAATAGCCAAAACCTATCCCGCCTCCTTCAGTCCCAATATGACCTAACATTGAAGCTAGAGTGATACCCATCCACAACGGTTGCTCTCCAGCAGAAGCTCTTTGCAGACTCCACGAAATTGAAATCATTGTTTTATTTTTGAAAATCTCTTCTCCTAACCATTTTATTGTTTCCACTGGTATGGATGTAATATTTGAAGCCCATTCAGGGGTGCATGGCTGATTATTATTTTTTCCTAAAACATATGATTTAAATTCATTAAAACCATTAGTATATCTATCAATAAATTTTTTATCATATTTATTAGAAACAATTAAAATATAGGCTAAGCTTAACATTAAAGCTGTATCGGTATTTGGAATAATGGAGACTTGCTTAGCATTTAGAAATTTAGCTGAGTCGTTAGCATTAGGACTAATATTTATAAATTTAGTACCTGATTCAACGCATTTTCTTAATGCTATTTCTGTAGTATGTTTTCCTACACCACCAGCGGAAACTTGCGAGTTTTTTAGAGGCATTCCACCAAACATTACTATCAAATCACATTCTTTTTCTAGAGTATTCCAGGTGTTATGCTCATCTAAAAAAGAGTAAAGGTCATGACCAACAATGTGAGGTAATAAAGTTTGTGCAGCAGCATAAGAATAACTTTGTAAAGATGATGAAAACCCACCAAATAAATTAAAAAAACGATTTAATTGACTTTTTGCATGATGAAATCTTCCAGCACTAGCCCAACCATAAGACCCAGCATAAATGGAGTTATTGCCAAAATTGTTTTTTATATTTTCTAATTCAAATGCCGTTATATCAATTGCTTCTTTCCAAGAAACTGCAACGAATTCATCAAGACCTCTTAAGTTTTTTCTATTATCTCTATTTTTTAACCAGTCTTTTCTAATATAAGGCTGATTTATTCTAAGATCATCTGTTGCTGACTTAAGGAAACCTAATCCAAAATCTGATGGATTTGGATCTTTTGACCATTTGTTGATTTTTATATTTTTTCCATTTTTTTTTGAGGTTTCATAAGTCCCCCAGTGAGTACTAACAAAGTTCTTCATCTAATAAATTTAGTTAACAATTATTCCCAATTTTTTTTTATCTGCAATTGCATAAGCATATCGAGCAATTGCTGTATCCTGCACTCCTGTACCCGTTAAATCAGCTACCGTGATATCATCATTATTTTTTCTACCTAATTCTGAATTAATAATAATTTTTCCTAAATCGTTAAAGATCATATCACTTTTGATTAAATTATTTTTAATAGCATGATTTAACTCACCTAAAATACTTGTTTGAGCCTGGCTGTCTGGGACATAAGCATCACAATTTTTAATTATTTCAGGTTCTAACTCATTTTTTTCCTCTGCATCTGAGCCCATGGCGGTTATGTGTATGCCTTTAGGTAAATAAGAATAATCAACAAGAGGTTTTTTACTTGGGGTAGTTGTAATTAAAATATCAGCATTATTAACAACTTCTTTTGTGTTATCGAATACTATAAAATTAAGGTTAGTATTTTTGCTGACATCTTCAATGTAAGCATGAGTTTTTTTTATATCTCGAGACCATACATTTACATTTTTAATATCTCTAACTAGAGTAAGCGCCTCAAGTTGCATTCTTGCCTGTATTCCAGTCCCAATTATTGCAACTGTAGAGGACTCTGGATTAGATAAATATTTAGAAGCTATGGCTCCTGCTATTGCAGTTCTTACATCAGTTAAATATCCTTTGTCTAATAAGACTGATTTTATTACACCTGTTTGTGAGTCTAAAAGAATCATTAAACCATTACTAGAAGGTAGTCCTAACTTTGGATTATTAAAAAAACCTGATGCTACTTTCACTGCAAAACTATCTAACCCCTCTATATATGCTGCTTTAACATCTGACTCACCGTGAAATTTCTCAATATCAAGGCGTAAAATCGGAGGCATTACTGTCTTGCCTAATGATAAACTTTTAAAAGCATCTTCAATTATAGGAATTAGTTCTGCATTAAATTGTACACACTCCTTAATCTCCGCTGAATTAAGAATTAAGGTCATGCTATTATTTTATTAAATAAATTTGAATCTATATTTCCACCACAAATTAAACTAATTATGTTGTTGCCTAATTTTTTTGACATATTATCTTTAACTACCATAACCCCAGTAGCTGCAGCTCCCTCAGTTACAAGCTTGTGTTCAACAAAATTAAATTTAATACCCTCAGCAATCTTATCTTCATTAACAAGCACAAAGTCATCAATTTTTTCTTGTGCTATTTTAAAAGTATATTGATTATCCAAACCAATACTTCCACCCAAACAATCAGCTAAGGTTTCTAACTCTTCAACATCTGTTGGTTTCCCATTTTTTAAACTCTCAAACATAGAAGGTCCTCTTTCCATAGAAACAGCAATTATGTTAACAGATGGTTTTTGTAATTTAATAGCCAAAGCAATACCTCCAATTAATCCACCCCCTGAAGTTGGGATGATAACAGTATCTACCTCAGGAAAATCCTCTAACATTTCTAAACCTACAGTCCCTTGACCTGCAATTACTTCCTCATCATCAAATGGATGGACTAAAGTAATATTTTGTTCTTTCGCAATTTTTTTTGCATACAAATCAGCCTCATCACTATTATTACCAATAATTTCAACTTTAGCACCTAAAGCTTCAATTGCTTCCTTGCGATATTGAGGAACCATTGACGACATATAAATTGTTGATTGAATACCAAGAACACTTGCAGCGTAAGCAACTCCTTTGCCATGATTACCAGTAGATACAGCAATCACCCCTTTTTGCTTTTGTTCATTATCCAATGATAATAATTTGTTTGTAGCGCCACGTAATTTAAAAGAATTAGTAATTTGAAGAGACTCTAATTTTAATTTAACTATTCTATTTTTAGATAAATAATTAGATAATACCAATGGCGTTCTATTAACATAGGGTGAGATCGCTTTATGAGCTTGTTTAATTTTTTCTAAATTAATCAAAATAATTTACTTTAATTTGGTTTAAAAATTTCATATTTCAAATAGCAAACAATTTACCATAGCCATCAATTTTTTTATCTATACCAACTGATCTTAAGCAATCCCATATAATAGCCTGATTACTAGATATTACTATTGTATTTAGTTTTTTTTCAATTTTATCTAACACATCTACAATCTTAAGCGCTGTACAAGAAACAAACAATCCATCAACTTTACTAAGATCTATTTTTGTAATTTCTTTCTCTAAACTATCTAAGCTTACTTGGGCAATTTCAGAGTCATACTCTAAATTAAATGAACTAAAAGACTCAACATTAAAATTATTGTCATTCAAATAATTATAAACCGTTACATTTACATCTTTTGGATAAGGAGTAAGAACAGCAATATTTTTTAAGCCTAGATATTTAAACGCTTTTAAAGCTGCTGTTATGGGTGTTGTGACTTTAGCATTTGGCTTTGTTTTATTAATCTCTTCTTTTATTTTTTTTGAACCAATAGCAATTGTTCCAGAGGTACATCCATATGCAATGATATCTATATGTTGAGATGGTAAAATCTGCTCAGACACATCACTAATATAATTGGCCATTTTTAAATAATTTTCATGATTTAAAGGATTTTCAAATGGTATGCGGTTAACAAAAATATCAACCGGAATTTGATGACAAATACTTCTATAATCTTGCTCTATAGTAAAATCTGTTGATAGCACAATTACGCCAATTTTAGGATTAGCTGTTTTAACAATTTCTGCTTTTAAGTCGTTTTGAACAAAAGTACTCATACTTGATTTGGAAAATAATCTTCACATTCTCCATCTCTGTAAACATCTGTTGTAGCACAATGAAGACTTCCTCCAAATGCATATACGTCTCTAAAAGGAACTGGAACTACCGTCATACCAAAACCTTCCATTTGTTTAATCATCTTTTCTTCGGATGCCTCAACACAAATAGTTGTTGGGTTTAAAATAAGAACATTCATTGATAACCAAATTGATGAATAACACATTGGAGGTGGTGTATTATGAACAGAAGGTGCTGCATCAATAATTTCCCACTTATTATTGTCAAAGATCTTTCTTTGCTCATTAGAAATCTTTCTATTTGGATTTATAATAATCACTCCTGGCTTAATGGGTGTAAAACAAGCATCTATATGCGTAGGAATTAATTCCCCTGGTAAATTTACTTGATGAACACGGTGATTTGGAAAATGTCTTTTTAACCAGTTCAACCCTTTCAAGTTAGAGGTAAAATTATTGTGATAAAATAAATCTTTTCCAAAACGCAATATTTCAGCCGCATCAAATAACGGCTCTTGTTCTGTTAAAATCATATCTCTATCTTCAATTTTTTTATATCTTTCTTCCTCAGAAATTCCTTCAGGTAAATAATTTGATTTATAAGTAGACTTTGTTAATCGCGGTTTTGGCGCTGACTCCCAACGCATATTGGGGTCTTCATCATAGTACTTTTCAAGTAAAGGCCTGTAAGCAAGATATTCAAACCATCTACAACGATATGACATAGGAGCCTCTAACATTTCATTACCAACAGTTAAGATAACATCTCTTGGCGGCATAGATCCAAATTGTCCATCATTTGACCAGTCAGGTGTTTGAATTGCTTTTGTAAAATCTATAGGAGTTGGACGATCAACCTTTATGTTATGTGACTCAAGAATTTTTACAAAATTATCAAGTTGTATATTTGCTTTTTCTATAGCTTCACTTGAGCGCGGGCCATGAGATCCAGCCATGCCACTATCTTTACTAATTTTAGGTTCCAAAGCAGGTTCCATTGGTGGAATATTCGAGTGCTCAACTGTACCAACAATTACATGCCTTAAAGGGTCCCATTCATTCCACGAGTTAACTATTGTCATATTTATCTCTATAAATTAAAAGTTAATAAAGTAATTCAATAAAATACATAAATAAGAGGAAGTAAATATGGAACTAAAAAATAATGCACTTTTTAAGGAAACTTGTTTTATTGGTGGAAAATGGATTGAAAGTGACTCCGGTGAAAAAATCAAGGTAGATAATCCAGCTAATGGTGAAATTATTGGAGAGGTTCCTAAATGTTCAACTTCTGAAACACAAAAGGCCATACAAGAAGCCCAAACAGCATTTTCATCTTGGAGAGATAAAACAGCCAAAGAAAGATCAATCATTCTCCAAAAATGGGCAAGACTCATTGAAGCAAATGCTGATGACTTAGCAAAAATAATGACCATCGAACAAGGGAAACCCTTAGCTGAAGCAAAAGGTGAAATATTAATGGGAGTTACCTATATTGATTTTTACGCTGAAGAAGGGAAAAGAGTATACGGAGATATTATACCAGACCCTATGCCAGACAGAAGAATAGTTGTTATAAAACAACCTGTAGGTGTTGTGGGGGCTATAACACCTTGGAACTTTCCTAGCACAATGATCACAAGAAAATGTGCTCCAGCTCTAGCTGTTGGATGCACAGTTGTGATTAAACCAGCAAGTCAAACGCCTTATTCTGCTCTAGCTCTTGGAGTGTTGGCAAAAGAAGCGGGTTTTCCTGATGGTGTAATAAATATTATTACAGGAGCAGCAAGTGCTATAGGAAAAGAGTTAACAGAAAATCCTTTAGTTAGAAAAATATCATTTACTGGCTCAACAGAGGTTGGGAAAGTTCTTCTACAACAAAGTGCTAATACTGTTAAAAAAGTTTCTATGGAACTTGGTGGGCATGCACCTTTTGTAGTTTTTGATGATGCAGATTTAGATGAAGCCGTAACTGGGGCCATGCAAAGTAAGTTTAGAAATTCAGGACAAACATGCATCTGTGCGAATAGAATTTTTGTGCATGAAAAAGTTTATGATGAATTTTTGAATAAGTTTATAGATGAAGTAAATAAAATCAAAGTTGGAAATGGTTTAGAAGAAGGTATTGTTTCTGGCCCTCTAATTGATCAACCTTCTTTAATGAAAGTTCATGACCAAGTAAAAGATGCTGTCAACCAAGGTGCAAAAATTGCTGTTGGTGGTGATCTTCATTCACTTGGAGGCAATTTCTATCAACCAACTGTGCTATCTAACGTTACATCTAAAGCAAAAATTACTTACGAAGAAACATTTGGGCCAGTAGCTCCTTTGTATAAATTTAGCTCTGATGAGGAAGTTATTAAAATGGCAAATGATACACCATACGGTCTTGCTTCATATTTTTATTCTAGAGATATTGGTAGAATTTGGAAAGTAGCTGAGGCCCTAGAATATGGGATGGTAGGTGTAAATACAGGCCTAACTACAAAAGCTGAAATACCTTTTGGCGGAGTAAAAGAATCTGGACTTGGAAGAGAAGGCTCTAAATATGGCTTAGATGACTACCTAAACATTAAATATATTTCAATGGCAGGAATTTAAGAGAGCCAAGCAGCACCTCTAACACCCCCTGAATCACCGTGTACATTTTTTACAACTTTTGTATTAAATGTATCACTAAAAATATATTTTTTTAGAGATGTATTTATATGATCATAAATATAAGAGATATTTGACATACCACCACCTAAAACAATAATGTCTGGATCTAAAATATTACAAACTAAAGATAGTCCTCTAGCTAGATGATTAACATAATTGTCTAAGGCCTCAATTGCTCTTTTTTCATTATTATTGAATTCTGTTAAAATCGCATGGGAGTCATAAGTTGTATTATTTTTTAAGTTAAAACAACTTGCAAATCCAGGTCCAGAAACATATGTCTCCATACAACCGTTTTTTTCACAATAACACTGTTTTACATATTTTTTTTCATCATCAGATCTATTAGGCAAACCAACATGACCCCATTCACCTGCTATATTATTTTTTCCGGCAAGCACTTTTTGGTTTACAGATATTCCTCCGCCAGTTCCAGTTCCAATAATTACTCCAAAAACAACTGGATAACCTTTTCCAGCTCCATCAACTGCTTCTGATAAAGCAAAACAGTTTGCATCATTTTCTAAATTAACTCGTCTATTAAGTTCTTTTTCAAGATCTTTCTTAAAGGGCTTACCATTTAACCATATTGAATTAGCATTCTTTACCAAAGCTGAGTCTGTAGATACACAACCTGGCATTCCTATTCCTACAGATATAGAATCTCCAAAGGCAGTTTCAAAATTTTTTACTATTGAAATAATGCCACCTATAGTGCCATCATAATTTTTTTCTGTTTTAATTCTATTTCTTGCTAATTCTTTACCTGTATCATCTATTAAAATACCTTCGGTTTTTGTACCACCAAGATCGATACCAATTTTCATTTAAAAATTTATTTTAATATCTTATTAAGAGTAGGTATTAAAATAACAGCAAGTGCAATTTTGAATAACTCACTTGGAATAAATGGAAGTAAGCCAGCTTGTATTGCCTTATTGTATCCAATGATTGAGCCTAAATAAAACACCCCAAGGGCAAAAATTAATATTGAGCCTAAAATGATGCTTATTAAAGTTTTAATGTAAGAAACACTGAAACCTTTATCAGCAAAATAACTGATCACTACAGCCGCTATGGTCATTCCATATAAATAACCTGCCGTTGGACCTGTTAAATAAATAATACCTCCACCAGTTGCGAAAACCGGCAATCCAATTGCACCTTCAAATAAGTATGCAGCTAAGGTTAAAAAAGATAATCTTACACCATAAGTGGCTCCTATTAGAAATACCATAAATGTTTGCATAGTCATAGGCACTGGCCAAAAAGGAACTTGGACTTTTGCAGATATAGTTAATAGCAATGTACCAAAAAGAATCAGGGATATATTTGTAACATGTTGATTTATACCTTGGAAAATTTTTAAATTATTTATAAGAATTCTTGAATTGTTCATAATTGTTCCTTTATTAAGTATACTTTAAACTATTTTGTATTTTGCTTCAAGTTTATCCCAGAAAACCTGCTCTAATTTAACATTATTTAATTTATTGACCTGCTTAATACCTGTTGGAGAAGTAACGTTTATTTCCGTAAGGTAATCACCTATGATATCAATTCCCACAAAAAAAAGATCTAATTTTTTTAATTCCTTTCCAATCTTATCAATTATTTGTTTATCACGAAAAACTAATCCTGTTTTTTTAGCTGAACCGCCAGCATGAAAATTTGCTTTTATACTACCCTCTTCAGGTATCCGTGCAACAGAACCAACATAATCTCCATCAAAAAAAA
>CABXEZ010000031.1 GCA_902511405.1 uncultured Alphaproteobacteria bacterium | reverse complement strand
ATTCAAGTATTTGGAAGAATGGAGAGACATTAATGTATAAAAAAGGTAATTATGCAGACCTTAGTGACTTCTCATTACATTATATTGGTGGCATTTTAAAACATGCCCCAGCGTTGTTAGCTTTATGCGCGCCTACAACAAACTCATATAAAAGGTTGGTTCCAGGGTTTGAGGCTCCAGTTAATATTGCATATTCACAAGCAAATAGAACAGCCTCAGTAAGAATACCTACAAATTATACTTCTAGTCCAAAAGCGAAAAGAGTTGAATTTAGATGTCCAGATCCAACTGCCAATCCATATCTTGCATTTACGGCAATTTTAATGGCAGGTCTTGATGGTGTAAAAAATAAAATAGATCCAGGAGAGCCTACTGACATTAATATCTATGATGCCCCTCCTGAAATCTTAGCTAAGATACCTTCTACTCCAGGATCGCTTGCTGAAGCATTAAATGCCCTTGAAAATGATCATGATTTTTTACTTCAAGGAGGTGTTTTTACTAAAGATAATATTGAAACTTATATATCTTACAAAAGAGAAAATGAAGTTGCACCGATGGACTTGAGACCTCATCCTCACGAGTTTAATTTATATTATGATGCTTAATTAAATAATTTTAAATTTTTATTAAAAAACCGCTTGTAAATAGCGGTTTTTTTTATGTCATTTGTACAATACTTTTGATAAAAAAAGTTATGGCCAAAAAAAATACATATTCAGCTAAAAATATTGAAGTTCTTGAAGGTTTAGAGCCTGTTAGAAAAAGACCAGGGATGTACATTGGTAGTACAAATGAGCTAGGATTACATCATTTAGTAAACGAAGTATTAGATAATAGTATTGATGAAGTTGTGGCTGGGCACGCAAGTGAAGTTTTTTTTCATTATAAAAAAAATGGCTCTATTGTAATTAAAGATAACGGCAGAGGTATACCAATTGATTTTCACCCTAAATTTAAAAATAAAAGGGCTTTGGAAATAGTGCTTTCTACACTCCATGCTGGTGGAAAATTTGATAGTAATTCTTATAAAACATCAGGAGGCCTGCATGGTGTTGGAATATCTGTAGTAAATGCACTAAGCTCTTTTTTAGAAGTTACTGTGTTTAAAAATAGTAAAAAATATTCACAAATATACTCAAAAGGGAAAGCAAAAACTAAAATCAAGATAGAAAAATGTAAGAAGAATGAAAAAGGAACTGAAATTATTTTTATCCCTGATGAAACAATTTTTGAAATAATAAAATTTTCACCAAAAAGATTATATGACTTTATTAAAATGAAGGCTGTTCTTGTATCAGGAACATCAATTGACTTTAAAATTGATAAAGAACTAATTGTTGATAGCACTCCAAGCTATGAAAAATTTCATTTTAAAAATGGAATTGCAGATTTTTTAAATATAAAAAATAAAAATACTAATAAATTATTTGATAAACAATTTACAATACTCAAACCAATAAATGATACAGAAAAATGTGAAGTATTTATAAGCTTCAATCAAAACGAAAAATCTTCTTTGATATCTTTCTGTAATACAATTGAAACCCCTGATGGTGGATCACATGAAAATGCTTTTAAAAATGGTATTTTAAAAGCAATAAAAATCTATGGACAAAAAAATCAAGTTTCTAAAGTATCTAACATTAGTATTAATGATCTAGCAGATTATTCAGACATTGTTATTTCTATATTTATCAATGAACCAAGTTTTGAAGGTCAAACGAAAAAAAGAATTATTATGCCAAAACTACAAAAACAACTAGAGACAATAATTCAAAATGAGTTTTTGTTATGGCTCAATTCAAATAAAAAAATAACAAGAACACTAATTGAAACTTTAATTGAGAGATCTTTACTGAGAACAGATTTAACTAAAATACAAGAATTAGAAAGAAAATCATTTAAAGAACGTCATAAGCTTCCTGGAAAATTAGTTGACTGTTCCAGTAAAAATATTGAAGGAACAGAATTATTTATAGTTGAGGGAGACAGTGCTGGAGGGTCAGCTAAACAAGCACGGAATAGAGAGTTACAAGCAATACTTCCCCTAAGAGGTAAAATATTAAATGTCTTTAGTGTTAGTTTATCAAAAATTGCAGACAATAATGAGATTCAAAATCTCATTCAGTCACTTGGTTGTGGAATAGGAAAAAATTTTGAATTATCTAAATTACGTTACGAAAAAATAATTCTAATGACAGACGCAGACGTCGATGGATCGCATATTGCCACATTACTAATAACATTTATTTATAAATATATGCGACCAATAATAGATAATAATAGATTATTTTTAGCTATGCCCCCTCTTTTTAAAATTCAGCACAAAGATAAAATTTTCTACGCTTATGATGAAAACGAAAAAGACAAAATTATTAAAAAAGAATTTTCAGATAAACATAATCCTACTTTAAGTCGTTACAAAGGACTTGGAGAAATGCCAGCAGATCAACTTAAGTCGACTACTATGCATCCTGATAAGAGAAAACTACTAAGCATCAATATCAATCAAGGAAAAAAAGAATTAAAAGAAACAGAAAATTTATTTGAATCTTTAATGGGAAAAAAAGCAGAATATAGATTTAAGTTTATACAAGAAAATGCTAATTTTACTGATCAAATAGATATTTAAAAGTGAAAAAATATATTCTCGCAATTGATCAAGGAACTACAAGCTCAAGGGTTGTCTTGTATGACTCAAAGTTTAAAATTAAAAGTATTGAACAAAAAGAATTCAAACAATATTTCCCATATGATGGTTGGGTAGAGCATGATGCTCAAGAAATATGGAGAGACGTAGAGCATTTAATACGTCGAACAATAAAAAAAAATAAGCTCAGGCCGACTCAAATTATTTCTATTGGTATCACAAATCAAAGAGAAACAACTGTTTTATGGAATAAAAAAACTGGAAAACCTATTCATAAAGCAGTTGTATGGCAGGATAGAAGAACTGCTGACTATTGTGATCAACTTAAACTTAAAAAGAAGGATAAAATTATTCAAAAAATTACTGGATTAGTTTTAGACCCATATTTTTCAGCTACAAAAATAAAGTGGATATTAGATAAAAATTCAAAAAATAATAAAAATCAAATCACCGATATTCTTTTTGGCACCATAGACACTTGGTTGTTATGGAAATTAACTGAAGGTAAATCTCATTACACAGATATAACAAATGCATCAAGAACAATGATTTTTGATTCTAATAAAGAAGAATGGTCGACAGAACTTTTAAAATTATTTAACATAAATAAAAGCCTACTCCCTGAAGTTAAAGAAAATGCATTTAACTTTGGTTCAACTTCATTATTTGGTGGGAATATTGTGATAGGTGGAATGGCTGGCGATCAACAAGCTGCAACCATAGGCCAAGCCTGTTTTAATGCAGGACAGTCAAAGAGTACATATGGTACGGGATGTTTTTTATTAATGAATATTGGCAGTAAGTTTAAAATTTCAACTAATAAGCTTCTCACTACTGTGGCTTTTAAAATAAATGGCAAAAAAATGTTCTGTTATGAAGGAAGTATTTTTGTTGCTGGCTCAGCAATTCAGTGGCTGAGAGATAATATGCTTTTTTTCAAAGACTCTAAAGAAACAGATAAAATTTATTCCAAAGCAAATAAACGTGAAAATATTATAGTCGTGCCAGCATTAACTGGACTAGGCGCACCTCATTGGGAACCAAATACAAGAGGAGCAATATTTGGGTTAACAAGAAATACTTCTCAAGCAGACATTATTAAAGCCACTCTAGATAGTCTTTCTTTTCAAACATCAGATCTAATAGAGTCAATGGAAAGAGATGCCAAAATTAAAATAAGAGAAATTAGAGTTGATGGAGGAATGATAAACAATAATAATTTTCTTCAGAGCTTATCTAACATAACGCAGGTAAAGATCATTAAACCAGAAAATATAGAAACTACTTCTCTTGGTGTAGCCTATTTAGCAGGGTTGAATGCTGGATTAATTAAAAATGTTAATGCAATTTCAAAATTTTGGAAAAAAAGTAAAATCTCTAAACCAAATACTTCTAAGAAAATAATTCAAGCAGAAATTAAGACTTGGAAAAAAACTGTTAAGAACTTAATTTCACTTAATTCTTAAGACCGCTAATCCAATTAGATAATTCTAGAGTATGTTTACTAATATTTATTAAATCACTATATTTTTTATGATTATTTTTTTCGTCCATATTTTTATAATTTGAAAAAAAATTTAACTCTTCATCAAAATATTTTTTTTCACTAAACGCCCCCTCTTTTAGCAGAATATCTTCACGCTGTTGCATTAATCCTGCTATCCACGATGGATCAAATTCAGGATGATATTGAACTGCCCAAATACTTGACTCATTCATGTCAAATGAAACTGATTGCACTGCACTTTTATTGTTTGAAGCCAAAATCTTAGAATTAGATGGTAAGAGCTCAGTATCATCATAATGCCAACAAAAAGCATCAAAAACGCTATCCTTACCCTTATACATAGGATGATTAAGACCTTCTCTATTTATAGTAATTTCGTTGGCCACTACTGCTTCTAGACCTTTTGGATTTTTTCTTATTTTTCCACCAGCTGCTGTCACTAATACTTGTAGGCCCCAGCAGCTTCCAAATATTTTATTTTTTTTAGTAAATAATTTTTTAGCAAGCTCAATTTGATTAATAATTGGTGTTGTCATGTCATAGATATTTAGTAAGCTCCCAGTCCAAGCCACTCCATGAAAATCATCTAAGCTTATTCCTTCGGGTAAAAAGTTATTTGATATAGCAGGATGAATTATTTGAATATTTAGATTTTCTGAAGATACAGTTTTTAAAACTTTTTTATAAACTTCGTATTGAGTATCCATACCCATATCAGTGTATCTTAAAGATGCTTCTTTTTCATTTCCATCAACTATAAGGATATTCATATTTTCTCTTTATTTTTTTATCATATCATGAAATATAAAAAAAAATGAAATTAAAATTAGGAATAGCTCCCATTGCCTGGAGCAATGATGATATGCCTGAACTTGGAGGGGATACACCAATAGAACAATGTTTGGAAGAAGCTTCCTTAGCTGGATTTACTGGTATTGAACTCGGAGGAAAATTTCCAAGAAATCCTGGTATTACAAATTTTTTATTAAAAAAATATAATCTTAAAATGCCAGGCGGCTGGTATGGATCTCATCTAAGAGGAAGATCCGCAAATGATGAGTGGGCAGCAATGCAGGATCATTTAAACTTACTCAAAATGGTTGAAGCAGACGTATTTGTATTTGCAGATGTATCAGGATCCATTCAAGGTGATCAATCAAGAAAATTATCTACTCGTCCAAACATGGATGACAAGGAATTTGTTGAATATTGTAAAAAAATTAGTGAAATTTCTAATCGACTTTATAATGAAGGAATGCCAATGTCTTACCATGAGCATATGGGCACAATTATTCAAACAGAATATGATGTTGATAGGTTTATGGAAAATACAAATGATAATACTTTTTTACTTTATGATACTGGTCATTTATTATTTGCACAAGCAGATTTCGAAAGAGTTTTAAAAAATTATGTAACAAAAATAAATCATGTTCACTGCAAAGATATAAGAAAGAATATTTTAGAAAACTCACTTAACAATGATCTCAGCTTTAGAGAGTCTTTTTTAGATGGAGTTTTCACTGTCCCAGGGGATGGATGTATAGATTACGATCCATTATTTAAAATTTTATATGAAAATAATTACGAAAAATGGCTAATAATAGAAGCTGAACAAGATCCAAAAAAAGCTAACCCTCTTGAATATGCTAAAATTGGATATAATTATTTAACAAGGAGTTTAAATAATACGAATTATGAATATTAAACTAATATTATTACTTATTTTCATACCTTTTTTTGCTACTTCCCATGAAGTAAATATAGAAGATAAAAGTGTAGAAGAAATTGTGAAACAAAGAATGGGTAATATGAGTAAAATTAAGGCATACTCATCTAAAATGTATCCACTAACAATGACAGGAGAGTTTGATGAAATCAAACTCGTAAATGAAGAATTGCTTCACGCTGCAAAAGATTTTAAAGAACTTTTTCCAGAAGGCTCTCAAGGTGGAAAAGCTTCTGATTTGATTTGGGAAGATAGAGAAACCTTTGATCTCTATAACGATAATTTTATTAAATCTATTGAAGATATTGCAATAAGCATAGAAAACGAGGACAGTGTTAGTTTAATGGAAAATTTTAACATTATGGCCTCTAATTGTGGAACTTGTCATAAAAAATTTAGAAACTAATTTTGTTCTACTCTTAAGTGAGGATTATATTTCCACTCTAAGTATTTAACGAACTGAACCATTAAAAAATTTAAAAATAGATACAATATCCCAGCTGCAATAAACGCTTCAACTGGAGCAAATGTTTTGGCCATTATTTTTCTAGCTATACCTGTCATTTCCATATAAGTCGTAAGGCTAACTAAAGATGTTGCTTTAACCATCAAAATCAATTCATTACCATAAGAGGGTAAAACTTTTCTCAAAGCAATTGGAAAAATTATTTTTCTTAAAAGATCAATTTTATTAAAACCAAGAGACAGTCCTGACTCAATTTGACCTTTTGTGACAGATTGTATCCCTCCTCTAAAAATTTCACTGCCGTAGGCAACGGTATTAATAGTAAGAGCTAGAACCCCACACCAAAAAGGTTCTCTCAAAAGATACCACAAAAAACTTTCTCTAATAAATTCAATCGAACCTAAACCAAAATATATTAAATAGATTTGAACAAGTAATGGTGTTCCCCTTATAACAAAAATGTAAGAAGCAATTGGTTTGGAAATAAATTTATTTGTTGAAACTCTTCCTAATGCAAATATCAATGATAGAACAAAACCAATAGGCAGGGAAATTACCAATAAAAGTAAAGTATTATCAAGTCCCCCGATTACTTCTACAAAATTACGAAAAAGCAAAGACTCATTTAGATAAGATAAAAGATTTTGCATTAACTATAACCTTTTGAATAATTTATTTCTAAAACTTTAAAAAATTTTCCAGAGAATGTTGTCAGGAAAAGATATAAAAAAGCCGCAGTTATTAAAAATGTTAATGGTGAATGTTCAACATTTGAAGCTATTCTTGTTTGCCTCATTATTTCTACTAGTCCTGTTACTGAAATTAAAGAGGTGTCCTTCAATGTTATTTGCCACACATTACCAATTCCGGGTAAGGCATGTCGAATTATTTGTGGGCCCATTACTCTTAAAAAAATTTGAATTTTATTAAGACCTAGTGCTTTAGCTGCTTCTACTTGCCCTTTATTTACAGCTAAATAGGAGGCTCTGATAACTTCACTAGAATATGTTGCTGAAATAAAAGCTATAGCAATAGTTCCAATTGTAAGGGCATTTAGTTCTATATATCCATTATATCCAAATAATTTAGCAACACCCATAATAACAGAGTTGCCTCCAAAGAATATTAGATAAATTACTAATAGTTCGGGAACACCTCTTACGACTGTAGTATAAAAGTTTGCAATTAAACGAGTAATTCTATTGGTAATTAATTTTGCCCAAACTGTAATGATTGCCAAACACAAACCAAGACCCATTGATAAAATGCTTACAGTAATTGTCATAAGTGTTGCAAAAAGTAACTCATCACCCCAGCCTAAATCACCAAAAACTAACTTATCAAATTTAAACATTAAATCTCAGTGATTTTTTTATTTGCAAACCATCTAGTGTCTCAACGTCAGATAGAATATTCTTATCCAGTCTAATATCATCTAGTCCTGCGAGATGAACTAATGCGATTGGATGATTGGGAATAAAAGGCTCAACAAATTGACCATTCTCACTATCAAACTTAGGCATATTAAATTCACACATCCAATTACAATATGCTGGCAAAAATTCAGAGGGAAGACCATCTTCATATATACTTAGTGCTAAAGCTACTTGATCAGTACCAAAAATTCTTCCTTTTTTAGCAGCAAGTTTTATATTTTTTTGAAAACATTTCCAAATATTCACATTATCATTTATTGCAAATGCACCAGCATTTAAAGTAGAATGAAAAGCATACTTTCTACCAAGAGATTTTGAAATAGATTTACTTATATTTTTGTAATTAATAGTTTTAATTTTTTTTGGAAAGCCAAATAACCATTCAACATTTGCATTTTTTACATAAGCTCGATCTGATTGAGGAACGATGGTAAGCTTATTATTAAATGCTCCTTTTTCGTAAAGATTAAAACTTTTGATATCATTAAGCCACATATCTGCATCTAACCAAATATATAATTTATAATCTTCGAAGTAATCAGGTAAGTACGCTCTGGCCACTTGAGTTTTAAGATTATCTCTTCCTAAAATTTTAAACTTTGGAACAGATGTGTTCCAAATTGCTTCTTTTATTATTACAGAGTTATCTAAAAAAAAAAATCTTTGCTCTTCTGTTAAACCTGTGTCGAGAATAGAAAATTGATAATCAGATAAAATTCCTGATTTATCTAATGATAGAAAAAGTTCTTTTAATAAAAAAAAATACTTACTATCAGCCGAACTAACAATAATTTTATCTTTTTTCATTTATTAATAATTATAGAAATACTACTTTTATTACAGTATTTTTTTATGAAAAAAATTTAATTTAATTTAAGCCATTGAATAGTGGTGCCCAGGGGCGGAATCGAACCACCGACACGAGGATTTTCAGTCCTCTGCTCTACCGACTGAGCTACCTGGGCATTGAAAAAATGTGATAAAGTGTTTTAGTCATGAATTCAATTAAATATTAAAAAATATTATTAATTTATATTTAGTTGATGCTCATCACTAAGCCATTTCATTAGATCTAAATCAGCACATTTTTTTGAACAAAATGGACTAAAAGGTTCTTTTGAATTTTTTTTGCAAGTTGGGCACTTACTTTTTATTTTCTTTAACTGAATTAAGTTATTTTTTTTTTCTACTTCCATCTAAATGTTATACGACCTTTAGTAAGGTCATATGGAG
>CABXEZ010000030.1 GCA_902511405.1 uncultured Alphaproteobacteria bacterium | reverse complement strand
TGAGCAATTATTGTAGGTGGCATAAATTCTTTAAATTCAAATGGAAAAATTTTTTCTGCTGCATTTCTTACTGATGTTGGATTATTAATCACTACTGTACTTTTTGGCAAACAATCAAGAATAAAAGTAGATGTTATATAATGCATATTAAATGGTGGGTCTTGTCGTAAAAAAATAAATTTAAATTCTTCTAATTTTACCTCCTTTTTATCAGAGAGAAATTTAAAATAATTTTTTTTTTGATCAAATAATTCTAAAAAAAAACCTTTAGCTTTTACTTCGCCTTGATCGATAAATAAATCATTTGGATGATAGTAAAATAAATCATAGTTTCTTCTTTGTCCCTCTAAACCAATAATAAATGATGAATCAAAATCAAAATCAATTGTCTTGATATTATCCATTTGAATTGCTATTTTATTTATCATTAGAATATAAAATCTCTATAAATTGGTTCTATTGATTTATTCCAGCTAGTGTTAAACTTTTTAATTAAACTATCAGCAGGTGAGCAACCTTTTTCAAGATTAATCTCTAATTCTTTCATATGTATACTTTCATCAAACTCACCATTTTTAGATAATCTATTTCTTTTCTGTAAACCTTTTTTTTGATAATTCATAAAGCTCTTGGGCAAATTCAATTATTTTCTTTTGCTTAAATTTAGTTTGCAATCCCTCCTCTGGAACTCGCTGATTTAAATAATATCGATCTTCATTGGTCCAATTCTCAGTAATCTCTTGCACTTTATCACATATCTCATCATTATATAAAATTCCTATCCAAAAAGCTGGCTGAGAACATATTAAGTCCCAATTACAGGCATCCATAGATCTTATTTCAATATATTTTTTTAATCTTGCTTGAGGAAATAAAGTTGTTAAATGATCTTCCCAATCCTTTAGCGTAACTTCATGATTTATATTTGTGCATTTTCCATCAAAGAAATCCTTAAATGTATAGTTTGTCATATCAATGTATTTGTTATCTCTTTTTACAAAGTACATTGGTACATTAAGTGCGTAATCAGTGTATCTCTCAAAATTAAAATTTTTTTCAAAAACAAATGGGAGTAAGCCTGTTCTGTCAGAGTCAGTATGATGCCAGAAATGAGATCTTAAACTTTTGTATTTTGAAACAGAGCCTCGATCAAAAGGGGAGTTAGAAAAAATTGCAGTTGCGATAGATTCAAGGTTAAACATCAATCTTAATTTATTAACCATATCTTCTTCAGATGAGTAATCTATGTTAACTTGATTTGTACAAGTTCGTTTCATCATATGTTGACCTTGTGTGCCCACACGTTTCATATATTCTTTCATGATTTTATAACGTTGTTTAGGCATCCACGGGAAATCATCGAGTGTTAAATTAGGTTCAACACCCATGCCCAGTAGAATAAAATTAAATTCATCTCCTAATTTTTTAAGCTCTCGTAAATGTTGAGTTGTTTCTTCACATGTTTCATGAATATTATCTAATGGAGCTCCTGATAATTCAATTTGACCTCCTGGCTCTAGAGTGATTGATTCTTTACCTTTCAAAAGAGCAACTATGGTTTTCTGATTATCATCATATGAAGGAGTCCAGCCCATAGAAGAGAGTCTTTCTAAAATATCTCTAATACCATGCTTTTCATCATAATTTCTGGGAAGAAAAGAGTTTTTATCCAATAGAAATTTTTCGTGTTCAACTCCAATTTTTAAATTATTTTTATGTTTTATCCCTGAAAAGAAATAATCAATAAGGTCATTTTTATTTATCATTTTTTATAATCATTTTACGGTTTTCAACTGCTATGTGGTGCGGCTGAGAAGACTTGAACTTCCACAGGATAAATCCCACAGCGACCTCAACGCTGCGCGTATACCAATTCCGCCACAGCCGCATATTTACTAGAATTAAATAGCAGATAAGTTAATAATATCAACATAGTTAAAGTAATGAATATAGAAATAAAAAAACAATATGATTTTGTAGATTATGAAAAATCAGTAGAATTTATGAAATCTAGAGTTAGTGAAATTATGATCGAATCGAAAGAAGAACTTGTATGGTTTCTAAATCATGATCATATATATACTCAAGGAACAAGTGCCTCAAAAAATGAAATATTAAAAAAAAATAAAATAAAAATTGTCAAAACAAATAGAGGAGGCAAAACAACTTACCATGGACCAGGTCAAAGAATAATTTATTTTATCATTAATCTTAATAAAAGAAAAAAAGATATTAGACAGTTTATATCAATTATTGAGATGTCACTTATGGAATTTTTAAATATGTATAACGTTCATTGCGCAACATATAAAAATAGAGTGGGAATTTGGGTAACTGGAAAAAATGGAGGAAAATTTAGTAAAGAAGAAAAAATTGGAGCTATTGGACTACGATTAAAAAACTGGATAACATATCATGGGCTAAGTTTTAACATTAATCCAGATATGAAAAATTATAAAAACATCAACGCATGTGGGCTTGAAAACTTCAGAAATACATCACTTAAGGAGTTAGGAATAAATATGAATGAACAAAGATTTGATGAGGAATTTTCTCAAATTTTTTTAAAAAATCTAAACAGTCTTAAATAGTTTTAGAATTAAATTTAATATCCTTGAATTTTAAATAATCAGTAAAATCTTTTGGTATCGATGATGTAATTTTAAATTGATTATCTTCAATATCAAACTCTAGCATAAATGCATTTAGCTTAAGATTTTCTTTATGTTTATTTGAATTTAAATTATATTTTATATCACCAACAATGGGACATCCTAAATTTTTTGCCACTATTCGCAATTGATGTTTTTTTCCAGTCTGTGGCTCAAATTTAATTAAAGAAGTTTTATTGTTGTATGACAAGTTCTTATAAAAAGTTTGAGTTTTTATTACCTTATCACTATTATTTTTAATATTTAAATCTACATATGATTCTTTTAACTTTGGCATACCATCACAAATAGCTAAATAAGTTTTTTTAAGTTTTTGAGATTTAAAAAGTTTACCGAAAAGCCTTGTGTATTTAAGATTTTTAGCAATTATCATCAAACCAGAGGTTTCTTTATCTAATCTATGAACTAAGTTATAATTTTCAGAAATATTTTTTATAATTGTATCAATAGAAATTATTATATTTGATCCACCTTGTGAAGCAATACCAGACCATTTATCAATTATTAAGAAATTATCATTCTCATATAAAATAGATTTTTTAAAATTAGTTATTAGTGATTTATTAATAGTTAAATTTGACTTCTTTCTCTCAAATTTTTGGTATATTTCTTCAGAAAAATTTTTAATTGTAATTTTATCATCAACTTTGATGATTTGATTAGATTTAGTTAAATGTTTATTCAATAAAATATTTTTTTTTCGTAAGTTTTTTTCAATAAAGCTCTGACTTAAATTTTGAAAATTTCTTTTTAAAAACCTATCTATTCTTTGATCTGCAGAGCTATCGTCTATAATAAGTGTTTTAATCAATTTATTAATTTATTAAAATTTAGTCCTATAAAAGTAAATAATAAACATAAAAATAAAGATGAAAAAATATAAAAAAAAGCAATTAAAATTTTTTTATTAACTAATAGATCTATAGTCTCGAGTGAAAATGCTGAGAAAGTAGTAAAAGAGCCTAAAACACCAATAATAAAAAAATATTTTATAAAATCTTGCGATAAACTCTTATTCTCAAGTAAAACAATTAAATAACCAATTAAAAAGGAACCTATAATGTTAACAATAAGGGTATTAATAAATAAATTACTAGTAGAGAGTAAATTTTTAGAAATTAGGTAAAAAAAATATCTAGTTGAGGCTCCAATAGAACCCCCTAAGGCTACTAAAAAAAAATTAGACAAAATTAGTTTTGAGGAAGTTGCTCTTCTTCAGTTATCTTTTTTTCAATTACTGGACCACTATCCAATCCTTTAGCTTCTTCATCCCTATCAACAAGCTCTATGACAGCTGTTGGGGCATTATCGCCATATCTATTTCCAAGTTTTATTATCCTTGTATAGCCACCATTTCTATCACTATATCTGACAGCTAAAGTATCAAAAATTTTTTTTGTCATCTTTTCATCTTGAAGAATTGACATAGCTTTTCTTCTGGAAGATAAATCACCTTTTTTACCAAGAGTAACAACTTTTTCGACAAAAGGTCTAAGCTCTTTAGCTTTAGGTAGAGTTGTTGTAATTTGCTCATGCTTTATTAAAGCATTTGACATATTCATTAACAGAGCCTTCCTGTGTGAGGAAGTTCTATTTAATTTTCTATGTTTAATATTATGTTTCATAAAGGTTTATTTATTAAAGGGATCCTCATACTTTTTTGCTAATTCATCTATATTTTCTGGAGGCCAATCTGGAACAGACATGCCTAAGTTCAACTCCATTTGAGTTAAAACTTCTTTAATTTCATTAAGAGATTTTCTACCAAAGTTTGGAGTTCTCAGCATTTCAGACTCAGTTTTTTGAACTAAATCCCCAATATAAATAATGTTATCATTTTTAAGACAATTTGCTGATCTTACTGATAACTCTAGTTCTTCAACTTTTTTAAGAAGATTAGAGTTAAATGATAATTTTTCAGCAGAGTCTTGATCCTGTTGAATTTCAGGTTCATCAAAATTAATAAATGGTTGTAACTGATCCTGTAATATCCTAGCAGACAGTGCAATAGCATCATCTGGTGAAATAACACCGTTTGTTTCAACATCAAATATTAGCTTATCATAATCTGTAACTTGACCTACTCTACTATTTTCAATTTTATAAGTAGCTTTGACAACTGGACTAAACATTGCATCTAGCTTTATCTCTCCTATTACTTTGTTTTCATCTTCAGCTACATCAGCAGAAACATAACCCTTTCCAGTTTCGACATTAGCTTCAATCTCTACATCAGCATTTGAATCAAGAGTCATTATTAATTGATCTTTATTCATTATTTCAGTCTCAGAGTCAGTTTCAAAATTTCCTGCTCTAATTTCACCTGAACCATTCGCTTTTATATACATTTTTTTAAGTCCTGGAGAGTGAACCTTTAAAGAAATAGCTTTTAAATTTAATAAAATATCTGTTAAGTCTTCTTTAACACCAGGTATAGTTGAAAATTCATGAACAACACCTTTAATTTTAACTGATGTTATAGCAGCTCCCTGAAGAGAAGATAAAAGAACTCTTCTTATTGCATTACCTAATGTTAATCCAAAACCTCTTTCTAAAGGTTCTGCAATCAACCTACCAGTTCTACCATCATTTTCTTGAACGTTGACATCCAATTTACTTGGTTTAATAAGTTCCATCCAGTTTTTTTGTAACACTTAATTCTCCTTTTTAATTAAACTCTTCTTCTTTTTCTTGGTCTACAACCATTATGAGGTATTGGCGTGACATCTTTTATTGAGGTTATAATATAACCTATTGCTTGCAAAGATCTTAAAGCTGACTCTCTTCCAGATCCAGGACCTGATACTTCAACTTTTAGAGTTTTAAGTCCATATTCCTTTGCTTTGTTACCTACATCTTCAGCGGCTATTTGAGCAGCATAAGGTGTCGATTTTCTTGAACCTTTAAAGCCTTTATGGCCTGCAGAAGACCAAGCTAAAGCATTACCATTATCATCTGTGATAGTAATAATTGTGTTATTGAAAGAAGAAACAACATGTGCAACTCCTGAAGATACTTTCTTTTTAATTTTGGATTTAACTTTTTTCTTTTCAGCCATGACTATCCCTTAGTAACTTTTTTCTTGCCGGCAATAGCTACCGCTTTACCTTTTCTTGTTCTGGCATTAGTATGGGTTCTTTGTCCTCTAACTGGTAGTTTTTTTCTATGCCTTAAGCCTCTGTAACAACCTAAATCATTTAATCTTTTAATATCAAGGGATATTTGTCTTCTAAGGTCACCTTCAACTGTATGTTTTTGATCTATTAGATCTCTAATTTTATTTAGCTCATCATCATTGAGCTCACTAACCCTTTTTGCGATATTTAAAGAAGCTTCTGAACAAATATCATTAGCAATTTTATTTCCAATACCGAAAATATATGTAAGAGCAATATTAATTTTTTTATTTGTCGGTATATTAACTCCAGAGATTCTTGCCATTATTTTAGCCTATATGTAAAATGAATGTGCGTGCATACATTAATTAATGCACTTAAGTCAAGCTCTGAAATAGTAATTTTCACTTATTTTTCGGCTTTTTTTATAATATTTATCAATTCTTTTTGTATTTTGTAAACTTCTTGCGAGGCATCAATAGTAAAAAAGTTTTGACTAAAATTTTGAGAAAAAAACTGAGAAACGGGGTATGTCTCTTCAATATATTTATCTAAGCGTGTTTTGATGACATCTATATTATCATCTGATCTTTGTTCCTGTTTTGATCTAAGAATTATTCTTTCTTCAACTACTTTAAAATCAATTTTAAAATTAAATATTATATCAAGATTTAAACTATTGGTTTTAAAAAAGGATAAAAGAAAATCAGATTGTGGAACTGTTCTGGGGTAACCATCCAAAATAAAACCATTGCTGCACTCTTCACTCATTAATTTATTAGCAATTATTTGATTTAAAACTTCATCAGAAACAAGATTGCCAGATGACATAATTTCCCTCAATTTGATGGATAATGTATCATTTCCACTTAACTTTTCTCTTAAAATATCCCCTGTTGAAAGATGTAATATATTTAATTCGTTGGCTAATAATTTTGCTTGAGTGCCTTTTCCTGACCCAGGAGGACCAAAAAAAACTATCCTCATTAATTATCTTCGACCTTTAAGTTTTGTTTTCTTTAATAAGCCTTCGTACTGATGTTGAAATAAATACGATTGAACCTGAGTAATGAAATCAATCATTACAACTACTATAATTAACAAACTAGTCCCACCTAAATAAAATGGTATCGACGTCCTGGAAATTAAAAACTCAGGAAGTAATGCTACAAGAGCTAGATAAATAGTTCCAACTGTCGTAAGTCTTGTCAAAACATAGTCTATGTATTTAGATGTATTTTCACCAGGTCTTATACCTGGAATAAAGCCTCCATATTTTCTAAGATTTTCTGCTTGTTCATCGGGATTGAAAACTATACCCGTATAAAAGAAACCAAAAAATATTATCATTGCAGCAAAAAGAGCTAGATAAAGGGGTTGACCTCTGCCCAAATAACTAGAAATAAATAAAAAAATATCACTTGATGAACCTGCACCAAAGCCAGACATTGTGTTTGGTAAAAGCAAAATAGATGAAGCAAAAATTACTGGAATAACTCCCGCTGTATTTATTTTAAGAGGAAGATGAGAGCTTTGACCACCATATACCTTGTTTCCAACCTGTCTTTTAGGATATTGAACTATGAGTCTTCTTTGTCCTTTTTCAACAAACACTATAAAAATTATTAATCCAAGAATTAAGATCAATATACTTAATATGAAAGCAACACTTAACTCACCCGTTCTACCAAGCTGCAAGGTACTTACAACAGCGCTTGGAAGGTTTGCAATAATACCTGCTGTAATAATAAGAGAGATACCATTTCCAACACCTCTTGAAGTAATTTGCTCACCTAACCACATAAGAAATACTGTTCCTCCGACAAGAGTAATTACAGTAGTAATTCTAAAAAAAAGACCTGGTTCAAAAACAATATTGCCATAGGCAGTTTGCATAGATTCTAAGCCAATGGAAACACCATAACCTTGTAAAGCAGCTATTATGACTGTTAAATATCTTGAATATTGGATTATCTGCCTTCTTCCTTTAGACCCTTGTTCTTTTAAATTTTTAAGGTGAGGAATACTTGATTGCATTAATGTCATTATTATTGATGCAGAAATGTAAGGCATTACTCCTAAAGCAAAAATACCCATACGACCTAAAGCTCCTCCAGAAAATGTATCAAAAATACCTAATATTCCTGAAGATTGCTGTTCAAAAAACTGTTGCAGTGCTATTGGGTTTATTCCAGGTATAGGTAAAAAAGTTCCCAACCTAAAAACAATAAGAGCTCCTAATGTAAAAAGAAGACGATTTCTTAACTCAGTAGCTTTACCAATTGCACCAAAGTTCAAATTATTTGATAGTTTTTCAGCAGCTGTAGCCATTTTACTTAACTGTTAGTGTTATTGTGCCACCATTTTTTTTAACTTTTTCAATGGCAGTTTTAGATGCGTAAGAAATTTCTATGTTAATCTTATTTTTTATATCACCTACGTTTAATAACTTTAAAACACCTTTTGATTTAGAAAACATTTTTTTCTCAAACAAATCAGCTTCAGTAATTTTAGTAGGATCAAAGTTATGTTTTTTTATTAAATTTTCGATCATTTTGAAATTAATATTTTGTATTTTTTTTTGAAAAATATTTTTAAAACCTCTTTTAGGTAGCCTTCTATAAACAGG
This sequence comes from uncultured Alphaproteobacteria bacterium, assembly GCA_902511405.1. GTDB lineage: Bacteria > Pseudomonadota > Alphaproteobacteria > HIMB59 > CACPNW01. Next base: position 1,110 of record CABXEZ010000030.1, on the reverse strand, counting down.
CATTTGACCACCCTCAAATCCATTTATTGAAACTCCAGATCTAGATTTTTGTCCTTTAACGCCTCTTCCTGCTGTTTTTCCAAGTCCTGAACCTGCGCCCCTGCCTCTTCTTTTGCGTTTTTTATTTGATGTTAAAGTAGAAGTTAATTGATTGATTTTCATTTTAGTTACCTACCTTTTATTCTAATCCTGCTTTGAATTTACAATTTCAACTACTTTTTTTGATCTTTTTGCGGCAATTGATTTTGGTGACTCAGATTTTTTAAAAGCATTAAAAGTTGCCTTTAACATGTTATGTGGATTTGATGTACCTGTTGATTTAGCTACAACATCTTTTATTCCTAAAGACTCAAAAAGAGCTCGCATAGGTCCGCCAGCTATTATACCCGTTCCAGGTGAAGCCGATCTTAAAATCACTTTACCCGCACCGAACCTTCCTACTACATCATGGTGTAATGTCCTATTATCTTTTAAATGAACTCTTACCATTTTAGTCTTGGCATCTTCTGTAGCTTTTCTTACTGCTTCAGGAACTTCTTTAGCTTTTCCAGTACCATATCCTACTCTGCCTTTGCTATCTCCAACTATCATAATGGCAGCAAATCCAAAACGTCTTCCACCTTTAACTACTTTCGCTACCCTGTTTATTGTAACAAGACGCTCAGTGAATTCTTTATTTTCATTATCAATCATAATTGTACCCTAAAAATTTAAACCTTCTTCTCTTGCTGAGTCTGCTAAAATTTTAATTAATCCATGATATTTGTAACCTCCTTTATCAAAAGCCACATCTTTAATACCTTTTTCAATTAATCTTTTTGCAATAGTTCTGCCTATAGTCGCAGCTAGTTCTTTTCTTCCATTTAGATCCTTAACTAATTTTTTTTCCATGGTAGATGCACTTGCAAGAGTTATTCCTTTAGAATCATCAATAGCTTGAACATAAATGTGGTTATTGGATCTAAATACTGAAAGCCTACTTCTTGTTGAGACTTTTTTTAATTTAGTTCTAATTCTTTTGGTTCTTTTATTTGTCATATAATAACCCTTTACTTTTTCTTACCTTCTTTTCTAAATATAAATTCATCATCATACTTAATACCTTTACCC
>CABXEZ010000029.1 GCA_902511405.1 uncultured Alphaproteobacteria bacterium | reverse complement strand
TGCTATTATTTGGGGTTTTTTAGAAATCTTCAATATTGATTATGTTTATATTTTTTTATTTTGTGGGATTGTTTGTATTTTTATTGCAATTTATTTACAAATTTCTTTTCCAATTTTTAAACCAAAAAATACTCAACATAAAAATATTATAATAAGAAAGAAGTATTCCCTTTATTATATTTTAATTTTTTTATCTGGAGCACGAAGGCAGATTTTTGTAGTTTTTGCTGCTTTTCTAATGGTAGAAAAATTTAAATATAGCGCATCTCAAGTAACATTGTTGTTTTTGGTTAATTATTTATTTAACTGGTTATTTGCTGAGAGGATAGGGAGGTTAATTAATATATTTGGTGAAAAAAAATCTCTTACTTTCGAATATGTCGGTCTTATAATTGTTTTTGTATCATATGCTATTGTATCAAATGCTTATTTAGCTGCTATTTTGTATGTAATAGACCATATGTTTTTTGCTTTAGCTTTAGCAATCAATACATACTTCCAAAAAATTGCAGATCCTAAAGATATAGCAAGTTCAGCCGGTGTATCATTTACTATAAATCATATTGCTGCTATTTTTGTCCCTGTATTACTTGGTTTTTTATGGATATACTCACACTCTTTAGTTTTTTATATAGGCGCTTTCTTTGCTTTATTATCTTTAATAGCCACTCAATTTATTCCATCTAATCTAAAACAATATAAAGAAATAATTTAATAATTATTAATGTATTTCAATAACTTAAGTTATTTATATTAACTTTAAACTTAGATTATTCTTCATAAGGTAACACTCTTATGTCTTTCCCATATATTATTACTACTCTTTGATTTTTTAATAGTGCTGTTTTATCTCCTTGTACAAATGCAGAGTCCTTTTCAGCATTATCTATATCAACAATATATTGAAAACCATCATGATTACCAAGTATTGCTTGAGCAACTGTACCGATTGCTGCACCACCAATAGTGCCGTAAACGACTGCTATATCTTGACATTTGGTTCCTATTATTTCTTCATCCCCGCATACTTGTGTGCCAAGTAATCCACCGATCATACCACCAGCTGTTGCCCCAATCCAATTTGACTCTCCTTTTATTTTTATAGGAGAAGCTGATTTTATAACTCCGTATTCAACAGCAGTAACTTTTTGTGCGTCACTTGTTTTAACATCAGTTGGTGAGGTACTTGAGCAAGAATATATAAAAATTATAGGGATAATTAATAGAAATTTGATCATTCTTTTATCTCAATCTTTGTACTTTTATTAATTGAAAAAATAACATTATTAATTTTATTACCCTTCTCTGTTTTTTCAGTTCCCATACTACAACTAAATAAAGTTAAAATTAAGGAAAAACATAGTCCTTTGATAAAAACACTACAAATTTTATTAAATATTATCATAAACATAGTACGGTTGATTTGATAAATTCTTATTAATTCCAGGGCAAAAATATGAATATTTATTGTCTATTAATTCAAAATAATATTGAATAGGGTATTGTTGTTTTGAAAGGCTATTAAATTTCGTTAAAATAAAGCTATTTTTTAAATAATTTATTTTATTTCTTTTCCATTTTTTCGATTGGTTTACTTGTCTATAATTGAGAAATAACTGACCATTTAATTTATTAAAATCTTTAATTCTAATGTTAACAGATCCCTTTATCTCTTTTTTAATTTCATGATTAATATGAAACATTTGATTGTTATTCCATTTATATAAACCAAAAATAGTTATATGTTTTTTACTTTTAATAGAATTTGTATTTAAAATATTTGTCATTTTAATTATATCTTCTCTTATTGCAGGTAATCTATCATCCCATCTCCCTCTTAGCCAACTCTGAGGACCATATGTTAAATCTTCTAAATAAAATTTTTTTGATATTTCTGCAATTTTAGACCAAGCAGAATAAGCTTTTTTATATAGCAGTAATGATTGATAGCCTATGTTATATTTTTTTTCTTTAATATATAGCTCCCAATAACAAGCTGACTTAATTTTGTAAGAAAAAAATTTTCCCAAACCAATTAATATACTTAAATCTATTTCTAATCGTATAAATTCTGGATCGTTTTTATATTTAATTTTTTTAGTTGCCTTAAGTAAATTTAATCTAGTTTTATTTGCATATTTATTGAACCAATTAGCCATTGTAATGGGTGAATATTTATTAATAATTTTTTTATTATAAATACAATTGGCTAATTCAATTGGTGACATAATTAAATTTGGATCTTGGCTTGTTGACATACCAAAACGACTCGGCTTATGAAGATCATAACTGTATGGAAGATTAGGTGCTTTTTCTACAATACTCATATTTTCATACATTTCAGGCCAATACGAATTATTTGAAGCTGATACTCCATGCACTAATGTAAAAAATGGAAGTATTTTACTGGCATAAGATAATGATTTAATTAATTCATTTGAAGATTTTCCAAATAATTTTTTGTAATAACGTGAGTAATTATTTTCATCAGTTTCATGATTATAAGTGCATCTCCCCCAAATTCTATAAGTATATAAATATTTTTGCCAGTCATACTTAGTTCTTAACCGCTTAACTGAATAATTGAGTCTGCCATTTTTTATGCCTGTTCCCATTCTGCCTTTAAAAGATAGTGGTTCACAAAGTTCTACACCTAAAGAATTACAAAAAGTTGAGTGTTTACCATAACCTCTGGCTAAATCTGCATCTCCCCAAATAAGTATTCTCTGGGTACCAGGCCATATTCTAAATAGTAAATCATATTTTCTGTCATTACTAAGTAAGTCACCATAACTGTATCTAAGAAATTTTCTTTTACCTTCACTAAATATCCATTTCTTATCAACTTGTTTTTTGGGGGGGATTTCTTGTTTTCTAATCGAAGTTTGATGGTATGGCAGCCCCATATGTTCAGCTGTGTATTTAGGTGAAACGGTAACATCTGGAGTTGCATTTAATGCTAAGTTGATTAATTTATCATCAATACCTTTTGCGTGAAGATCAAGATTTATTTTTCTCTTAATTTTTTTAATTGATTCAAAATATATTTTCCAAAATTTATAATCTCTCTCTTGAACTCCGCATTCAACATGAACTCTAAGTGTAATTCCATTTATATTAGTGCATTTTTTTAAAATAGTTTCTAAAGAGTCTCTGCAATACTCAGCATATTTAATTGGAATATTTTTCATTTGATAATTTGCATTTGGCACTTCATCAAAATCATATCGTTGCGTCCATAATGCTAATTGGAAATCTAAGCCTCTTAATGATGCTTCATCACTAATAAATTTTAATATTTTTAGATTCTTATCTCGTGTTTCTTTATTTATACCTACGGCATGCATCTTATACCCTTTTGGTTGCACTAAAAACGGGTACGCTAGATAAAAATAAACATCACTAATAAACTCATTACCGTATGGATAGTTATACTGCATCCCTAAAGTAAATGTAAATCTATTAAAGCGATTAACAACGAGCATATCTAAATACTCTTTCCACATAGATTTATTATGGTACCATGGTAAATCTTCTATATCGCTTTCAAAACATTTAGAGATACTTCTGATTTTAGTTTTAGGCGACTCTATAGTTTTGGAAAAAATTTGTTGTAAAGCATTCTTGCTAGTAATTAAATTTTCTACTCTATCTGAAATTTCTGTAATTGCATAAATTAACCCTCTTAAATCTGCACCATAAATAATAATTTTATGATGATTTTTTGATAAAGGTAAAATAGAAAAGCTTTCATTTTGATTATTAAATTCAATTATGTTTTTGTATTTATCTGATATTGCTGAGCTATTATTAATAATAATGCACTCAGTCTCAGTTAAATTTTTTTTTGCTTGTTTAAGATAATGGCTTTTATTAATTTTTCTTTTTAAAAAATTAATAGCCCAATTTAAAGACTTCTTATTTATTTTATTCGAAATATTTTTTTTGTTAAATCGAATATTAATTAATTTCATTATAATTAATTTTCATCATTATCTCATTTCTTCGAAAAATTGGTAATGTAAAAGGCCCATTAAAAGTAGCTCTAATAGCTGGTTCAATAAAATAAATTTTATCTTCATTTAAATGGTTAATTAATTTTTTATAATGTTTTGAGTAGTTTTGGTTTGTTAATCTTCCAGAATAAGAAATAACAGCATACATACCTCCTTTAATAACAATTAAATTGACCCTATTATTAGTTGGCTGCGGTGCATTTTCTAAAGTAAATTTTGATGGTAAAAAAAATTGCATTTTCATTTTTCCATCTCGTGTAGATTGAGTTACTGGTGACGTCATATCTATTTTTAGTGATTGAGTAACTGGCACAGTCATTTTTACCTTTTCAGAACTTTTATTTTCACCTGAAATATAATTAAAAAGATATCTAAAACCACTATCTTCATTTGAATATTCTATTTCTACAGCTAATCGATCCCCATACTGTCTAATTTCATAGATATCAGTAGTTTTAATAGTTCTGTATTTAGGTTCTTCGTATGACATTGTTTGTTTGATACTAAATATGTTAAATACTAAAATTATTAAACAATATTTTAAAACTTTAATCATCATAATTCAATATATAGTCAGTGTTTGATTAAAATCATTCAATTAAAATGAAAAAAATTAATAATATTTTACTCTTACTAAATATATTTTTTCTCTTATATTATTCGTTTCAGTTGCTTGTTTCTACTGACGAATTTGCTCTTAAAAATTTAGGTACTTTTAATCATGCTGTAGCAGGGTTAAGTGAAATTATAGGCATAATCTTTTTAACGTTATCAATTTCTATTATTTATATATGGAAAAATAATATCAAAGGTCAATTACCATTATTTTTATCAATTTTATTAATTCAAGTTTTAATTTTTTTAAATTTTTTAAGATATATTATTACAGATAGTCCTGGAGAGACTACTATTGAATCAATTATAATTAATGCCTTTATTTTTTTTATTGGAGGCCTTGTTAATTTTTTATTTATTTATATAAACTTTAGTAAATTAAAGTAGTTTAAGTTCTTTAATCATTTTTTTAATTGTTGATGTGGCAATATTTGTTATTTCTTTACCTTTTTGTGAATTTGCATTCAAGGGGTTTCCAATAATGCCTGTTTTATTTATATCTTCAGTACTCCACTGCAATTTAATTTTTTTTTCAAACCCTATTGTTTTTTTATTATTGAAGTCAGGAGAAAGTTTATTCTTTTTGATTTTATTTTTTCTTACCAAATCATTAGCTAAATATAGCATAAGGGATGTTTCAAACTCTCCACCATGATATCCGTGAAGTAATTCATTTTCAGAAATAACCTTATTAAATCCTTCAAATAAAAAATAATTTGCTTTGATAATTTTTGAGCTTTTATATTTTTTTTTTAATTCTTTTGCCAAAATATCTAAATGGCTTATTTGACCACCATGACTATTTAAAAATATAAATTTTTTAAATTTTTTTGAAAATACTGATTCTAAGTAATTTAAGCAAAAGTTAATATAATTGACTGAATCAACGCTTAATGTTCCTTGAAAATTATCATGTTCTGATGATGAACCTATGCAAAGATTTGGTAAAACAACAAAATCTTTGCTTTTTTTATTTTCCTCACAAAATTTGTCAATTATTTTATCAAGTATTATCTTATCTGTGTTAAGTGGTAAATGAGATCCATGTTGTTCAATAGCAGAGAAGGGGACGATAATAATAGTATTTCTTGATAATTTAGTAATCTCTTCTGTTGTTAAATTATTCCAAAACTTTGTTAGCATTTATAATATTATACATTTATATTCATATTATGAAATCTCAATCTTTGTGGCTTGTAAAAAAAAATAAACCAAAAATTTTATTAAGCGAAATTGAATATAAAAAAAACAATAAGTCTGTCTTGGTCAAAACCTTATATTCAGGCATTAGTAAAGGGACAGAAAAACTAGTGACCAATGGTAAGGTTCATCGAAATCAATTTAGTGTTATGAGATGCCCATTTCAGGAAGGTGATTTTAATTTTCCAATAAAATACGGCTATATAAATGTTGGCCAAATCATAGATGGTCCCGCATCTATTGTAGGTAAAGTAATTTTTACTCTAACTCCACATCAAACATTTTATGAAATCAGCATTAAAAATATTAATTTTATAAAAAACAGTAATGTTAAGAAGTATTTGTTAACTGCAAATATGGAAACTGCTGTTAATATTTTTTGGGATACTCAGGCTAATAAAAAAGATAAAATATTGATAGTTGGGTTAGGATCCGTTGGTTTGTTAACGGCTTATTATTTTAGATTAAAAGGATATAAAAATTTATATGTAACAGATCTTAATTTACAGAAGAAAAAAATAGCAAAAAAACTTAAGCTTAATTTTATTGAATTTAAAAATGTTGATAATTTTGATTCTATAATTAACACAACTTCAAGTTATAATGTGCTAAATGATTCTTTTGCTAAACTTAATTTGGATGGTAAATTTATTGAAGCAAGCTGGTATGGAAATAAAATAGGTAAGCTTAATTTAGGTAATGAATTTCATTCTAAAAGGTTAAAAATTATCTCATCTCAGGTATCAAATATACCTGTTCATATGAAAAAAAAGCATAATTATAAAAGCAGATTGAAAATAGCAATAGACGCTCTATCTAATGATGAAATTATGACATTAATTAATAGTAACAGTAAGTTTAAAAATTTAGAAAATGATTATATATCTATACTAAATAACAAAAATATTATAATCCACGCAGTTAATTATTAAATGTACTCAATCACTGTCAGAAATAACATCTTAATCGCTCATTCTCTTCCAGGAGAGGTTTTTGGCCCTGCTCAAAACATGCATGGTGCGACCTATATTGTCGATGCAGAATTCTTTGCAGAAAATGTGAATAAATATAATATTATAATGGACTTGGGTGTCGTTACAGACATTTTATCTGAGGTACTAAAGTTTTATAGCTACAAAAATCTAGATGAAGTTGATGAATTTAAAGGAATTATTACTTCTACAGAATTTTTAGCTAAAGATATTTACGATAGAATATGCTCTAAATTAAAAAATAATTACTCCAATGATTTTCAGTTACTTCATAAATTGAAGATAACTTTAACAGAATCAAATGTTGCATGGGCATCTTTTGAACAAGAAATTGAAAAATAATACAAAAAAATTTACTTTTTTTTATCCTGGTAATATCAATCAAAAAACAGGTGGATATATTTATGAAAAAAACATTCTTAAATTTTCTAAAAAAAATAAATTCCCAATAAACTTTATAGAATTATCTTCAAATTATCCTAATCCTAATACTCAAGATATAAAAAATTTAAATAAAATAACTAGTAATATTAAATCAGATAATATTTTGATTTTTGATGGATTAGTCATAGAAGGTCTGCACAAATCAATCAATATATTTGATAATTTTAAAATAATCGCTTTAATACATCATCCATTATATTTAGAGTATAAAGGTAAAAAAAGTGAAGAGTTTTTTAAAAGAGCTATTAAAATTTATAAAAAAATAGATTATTTTATTGTTACATCCCTCAATACTAAAAAACTTTTGTCTGAAACATTTAAAATTAATTCTAGTAAAATTTCAATAGTTGAACCTGGAATTGAAAAATTTAAAAAATATAAAAAAATTCCTAGTAAAAAAATAAAGCTATTAACTTGCGGGAGTATTATTGAAAGAAAAAAGTATGATTATCTCATTAATGAAATTAAAAATATTGATAATATTCAACTTAATATTGTAGGTGATGTTTCTAGAGAAAGTAAATATACTAATAAAATAAAAAAACTTATTAGTAATAACAATCTAAAAGATAAAGTAATTTTGCATGGAAAGATATCTCAATTAAAATTAGAAAATATATATTCTATTTGTGATTTTTATATATCTACTAGTGAATATGAGGGATTTGGAATGTCTTTAGCTAATGCAGCTTTATCAAAAATACCTATTATCTCTTATAAAACTTCAACAATTCAAAAAACTATTGGGAAAAATGGTGTTTTATATTTTGATAATCACAATAAAGGTACACTTAAAAAATTAATTAACGATAACTGTTTTAATAATAAAAAATATAAAATTTTAAAAAAGAATATTAAAAACAAAAAATATTTAACCAATGATCAATCTGCTAAAATCTTTATAAAGGCTGTTTGCAATGCATAAATTTGAGAATTCATGGTTGTTTCAAAGAGAAAAAGTAGATAATTTATCAAAAAATATATCTATTATTAAGAAGATTAATAGTTTCTTTAAAAGTTATAATGAAATTAGAATTATAGATTTGGGGACAGGGACAGGTTCAAATTTCAGATATCTATCAAAAAAAATTAAATATAAAAATCAATCTTGGACATTAATGGATTTATCTAAAAGCTCATTAAATGAGGCTAAGAAAAATATAGTAATTAATAATAAGATAAAAAAAATTAATCTAAAACATGATGATATAATAAAAAATATTCATCAACATACTTTTAAAGATTATGATTTAGTTACGGGTTCTGCTTTTTTAGATATTATGCCACTTGATTGGTTTAATAAATTTTATAAACTAAATACAAATACAAAATTAGTATATTTTTCTATCAATTATGATGGGTATTTTAAATTTTTCCCTAAACATAACCTAGATAAAGATGTTTTGAAGTTATTTAATAATGATCAGAAAAGTAAAAAAAATAATAAGAATAAAGCTGTAGGGCCTGATTGTTCTGATATTATAAATAATTGTTTTTCAAAAACTCATAAATGTTATTTATTTAAATCAAATTGGACTGATGTCAAAAACAAGAAATTTCAATTGATGTTTTTGGATTTTTGTGAAAAAATTATTAAAAAAAATAGAAAAACTAATCTTTTAGATTGGATAGAATTTAGAAAAGATAATATCATTAATAATAAGTCCAAACTTAGTGTTAATAATAAAGATTTTTTAGCTATTAAAATCTAAAGTTACAATTATTTCTTTCCCTAATTTATTTATTGTATTTTTTGTCCTAATGGCATTTTTTAAATTTGAAATTGGTTTTAGTTTCATGCTATCAATGCCAGAGCCTATTACCGTTGGTGATATTATAAATTGCATATAATTTAAAAACTTATGTTCTATAAAATGCGATAAAGTAGTTGGCCCACCTTCAATTAGAATTGTTTTCAAAGAAGTTTTTCTTAAATATTTGTAGACACTTAATGTAAAATTCTTTTTTGGAAACTTAATGATAGTACTATTATTTAATTTTTTTTCTTTAGATGAGTATGTAAATATGATGTTTTTGTTATTATCTTTAAATATATTATATTTTTTTGTTAATTTTAAAGAGGGGTCAATGATTAATCTAATAGGATTAAGCCCTTTTATTTTTCTTGTGGTTAAAAAAGGATCATCTTTTATGATTGTGTTTACACCTACTAAAACTCCATCACTTATAGATCTTAAGCAGTGTAAATAAGTTATACTTTCTTTTTCATTTATATAATGAGAATTACCATTATTTAGTGCAATTTTACCATCAAGACTTTGTCCAATTTGACCTATAAAATTACAATTATTTTTTAAAAGCAATGGGATGATAATTTCGCAGCATTGTCTTAAAATCAAGTCTATATTTTTTTTAACTTTTATGTATTTATTGTTAATTATTAAATCTGCATTTTTTTTATTTTTAACAATTTTAATCTTATTTTTAGTTATTTTTATAATTAAACTGTTATTTTTTTCGTGATTTTGAATAAAATTAAATAAATCTGCGATATTATTAGTGTTGAT
>CABXEZ010000028.1 GCA_902511405.1 uncultured Alphaproteobacteria bacterium | reverse complement strand
TATTGGATCCATTAAGACATCAAATAGTTTTAAAGTTTTAATAGCTGATAAAATTTCTGAGACCTCTTATAAAGTTTTTAAAGATAATAATATCTCAGTTGATAAAAAATTTAATCTATCCGAAGAAGAAATAGTGTCAATTATTTCAAATTACGATGGTGTAATAGTCAGATCTTCAACAAAAATTACTAAAAAAATAATTGATAAATCTAATCGTTTGAAGGTTATCGCTCGAGCAGGTGTAGGGGTAGATAATGTTAATGTAAAAAGTGCAACAGCCAAAGGGGTGATAGTAATGAATTCACCTCAAAGCACATCTAGGACTACAGCTGAACATGCTATCAGTCTAATTTTTTCACTTGCGAGGAAAATACCATTTGCTCATTTTTCTACAATTAGTAAAAAATGGGAAAAAGAACTCTTTAAAGGCATTGAGTTAAAATCTAAGACTGTTGGGCTAATAGGGTGTGGTAATATCGGATCGGAAGTTGCCAAAATTGCTAGATCTCTTCAAATGAATGTAATGGTTTATGATCCTTATTTGAGTGTAGATCGTATAGAGTCATTAGATGCTGAAAAATCTTCCTTGGAAGAAGTTTTAAAATTATCTGATTTTGTATCTCTGCACCTTCCAATAATGAGCAGTACACAAAATATTATTGATTGTAAAAAACTTAAGTTAATGAAAAAAACTTCTTATTTAATAAATGCAGCAAGAGGAGGGCTTATAAATGAAAATGATTTATATAAAACTTTAAGTAAAAAAAATATTGCGGGTGCAGCTTTGGATGTTTTTGAAAATGAGCCACTTGTAGATTCACCTTTGCATTCTTTGGATAATATCATTTTAACACCACACCTTGGTGCATCAACTATTGAGGCTCAAGATGCTGCATCTATTCAAATATCAAATCAAATATCTGAGTTTTTAAAAAATGGATCGATTGTAAACTCAGTTAATATGTCGTCCATTTCAGGAAGTGAGAAAAAACTATTAGGACCTTATTTAGATCTTTCATACAAGTTAGGTGCTTTTGCAGGTCAACTCACAGAAAATGCAATTAAAGCTATTACTATTGAATATGAGGGGACAGCCTCAATGGTAAATCAAGATTTGCTTACGAGAAATATTATTCATAATTTGTTAGGCTCATTTATTGATAATGTTAATTCTATTAATGCCATAGATATTGCCAAATCTAGGAACATAAAAATATCAACTTTACAAAATGATCAACCATCTGAATATAATACTTTGATCAGATTAACATTGACTACAGATAAACGATCAAGATCAGTTGCGGGATCTATTTTTGGAGGTCAATCAAGAATAGTTGAAATAAAAGGCATTAAAGTAGATGCTGAACTTGGGCATTTCAATGTGTATTTAACTAATAAGGATAAAGTCGGAGTTATTAATAATGTAACACAAGTTTTAACAAAAAATAAAATTAATATTGCAACATTCAATTTAGGCAGAGTATCACCAGAAGGTGAAGCTATTGCTCTAATACAAACTGATCAAATATGTGATGAGTTAATCTTGAATTATCTTCGTAAAATTAAAAATGTCAATCAAGTTAAATTGATAGTGATATGAGTAATAATGAGCTGCTTGTATTAACATTTGTTCTACAAGAGTCAGATAAAAATACTTTCAATAATATAATAACTATAACAAAGAAATATTTACTTTCTCTTGATATAAATTTTAAAAAAACTTCAATATTAAAAAAAAATAAGGCAAGTGATTTTTATTTTTTTGATACTTTAAATAATTTTAAATTAAAAAATTTAAAAAAAAGATTAGTAAATATTAATGTTGATTTGTGTTTGCAATTATCTGCACACAGAAAAAAGAAACTTTTAATTTCAGATATGGATGGGACCATAATTGAAAATGAAACATTAAACGACATTGCCAATTTCTTAGGTAAGGGGGATCAAGTTAAAAAAATTACTGACTTAGGACTAAAAGGGCGTTTAGATTTTTCTACTTCTTTAGAAAATAGAGTCAATTTATTAAAAGGACTGCGTTTATCATCATTAGAAGAAGCCAAACGTATCGTGACATTTAAAAAAGGTGCTAAGAAATTATTTCAAGTTTTGAAAGATAATAATTTTACTACTGTTTTAGTTTCTGGAGGGTTTAAACCTATAACCACATATGTGCAAAAATATTTAGCAATAGATTATGAATATTCAAATACTTTTGGTGTTATAGGTGATCTTTTTGATGGAACCACTAATGGTCCGATAATTAATGCTAATTATAAAGAAAAAATAGTAAATAAATTACTTAAAAAATTAAATTTAAAACAAAATCAGATTGTTGGTATTGGTGACGCTGCAAATGATATGAATATGTTGCTGTCTGTTGGTTTGCCTATTGCTTTTAAGGCTCAAGAAATTGTTAAGGCTAATTTTGAAAACCAAATAAATAATACTGATCTAACGAGTGTTTTATATTTTTTGGGAATTAAGCACTAAGAAGCTCTTTTTCTTTCATGAGGTATTAAAAGTCTTTTTCTTAATCTTAAGTTTTTAGGGGTAACCTCTAATAATTCATCTTCTTTGATATAAGCTATCATTTGTTCTAGTGACATTTTTTTAGGAGTCATTAGAGTGACTGCTTCATCAGTACCTGAAGCTCTCACATTTGTTAACTGTTTACCCTTAAGCACATTTATATCAAGATCATTATCTCTTGTATGTTCTCCAACAATCATTCCTTGATACACTTTTGTTTGAGGATCAATAAACATAGGCCCACGATCTTGAAGTTTCCATAAGGCAAATGCTACAGCTGTTCCTGTTTCTGTTGCTATTAGTACGCCAGTTCTTCTTCCTTCAAACTGACCCTTGTGTAGATCATAGGAATGGAATATTCTATTTAAAACACCAGTTCCTTTAGTTTGGGTTAAAAAGGCATTTTGATAGCCAATTAAACCTCTTGAAGGAACACGGAATATTATTCTAGTTTTATCTGATCCAGCACTTCTCATATCCAGCATTTCAGCTTTCCTTTTATTCATGCTATCAATAACTGAGCTTGAATATTCTTCATCAACATCAATGGTAGCATCCTCGAAAGGCTCAAGTTTATTACCTTTATCATCTTCTTTAAATATAACTCTAGGTCTTGAGACTGATAATTCAAATCCTTCTCTACGCATTGTTTCAATTAAAACACCTAGCTGTAGTTCTCCTCTGCCACCAATTTCAAATGAGTCTTTATTGCTATTTTCCATAAAAGTTATAGCTACATTTGTTTCTGCTTCATCCATTAATCTTTTTCGTATCATTGTTGATGTTACTTTTGTTCCATCAAGTCCAGCTAGTGGAGAAGTATTTACCGTAATTGTGATTGACATAGTTGGTGGATCAATAGGCGTTGATTCCAAAGGTATTGAAACTGAAGGATCACTAATAGTATCTGATACTGAGGCTTCCTTTAAACCAGCTATACATATGATGTCTCCCGCATGAACTTTATCCATAGGGACTTTATTATTATTTTCAAAACGAAAAAGTTTTGTCATTCTTCCTTTTTCAATGACTTTATTGTCTAAATTAATAGCGTGCACACTTGCATTTACATCAGCGCTACCTTGTTCTACTCTACCAACAAGACATCTGCCTAAAAATTGATCATAATCTAATAATGTAACAAGCATGGCAAATGGTTTATCTAATTCAACTTTTGGAGGAGAAACATAATCCAAGACAATATCTAAAAGTGGATGAAGGTTTTCTCTTGGATCTTCTAATTCTTTTGCACACCATCCATCTCTTCCTGAGGCATAAAGAATAGGAAAATCTAATTGTTCATCACTTGCTTCAAGTGCTACAAAAAGATCAAAGACTTCATCAACAACTTCAGACCCTCTTGAGTCACTTCTATCTATTTTATTAATAACAACGATAGGTTTTAATCCTTGTTTTAATGCTTTACCTAAAACAAATTTTGTTTGAGGCATTGGTCCTTCTGCTGCGTCTGTTAATAATATTACTCCGTCACACATGCCTAAGACACGTTCAACCTCAGCTCCAAAATCAGAATGGCCAGGGGTATCAATGATATTAATTTTTGTATTTTTCCAAATTATAGATGTGGGTTTTGCTAAAATGGTAATTCCTCTTTCTTTTTCTAAATCACCAGAATCCATTAATCTTTCATCAACAGCTTGATTTTCTCTAAAACTTCCACTTTGTTTGAGAATATTATCTATCAGGGTTGTTTTACCATGATCGACGTGTGCTATTATTGCTATATTTCTAATACTTTGGGTCATATTTATTTAGAACGGCCATTAAATTAATTATAAGAATTTCGCTACTATTAACTTTCAATAAGGTGCTTAATTTAGCTAATTTATAATTCTTAGAGTTATCCAATAAAAATTTATTTACGGATATTCTAAATCAAAATTATGATTGATTCTTATAGACTTGAGGTAATGATTTAATTAATGACTCAAAAATATTATGAAACTAATATCAATAGCTAGAGCAAAACGTCTTAGGTCTACACCCTATACTTCTAGAATAGAAAAACAGGGTTTAACATCTTACACTACATATAATCACATGCTTCTACCTGCTGGTTTTGAGGGGACATTAGAAGAAACTTATTATCATTTAAAAGAGCATGTCCAAGTATGGGATGTAGCTGCTGAGAGACAAGTTGAAATTTCAGGAGAAGATGCAGCTGAACTTGTGCAATTAATGACATGTAGAGATTTATCAAAATCAAAAGATGGGCGTTGTTATTATTGTCCAATTATTGATGATAACGCTGGATTGATAAATGACCCTATAGTTTTAAGAATTAATAAAGATAAATGGTGGTTATCAATTGCTGACTCAGACGTTATTTTATTTGCCAAAGGTCTTGCAATTGGAAAAAATTATAGAGTTAATATTACAGAACCTAATGTTGATATTATGGCCGTTCAAGGACCGAAGTCTTTTGCTTTAATGGAAAAAGTTTTTGGAAAAGAAATAACTGATTTAAAGTTTTTTGGTTTTGATTATTTTGAATTCAGAGGTGGTAAGCATCTTATAGCTAGATCAGGTTGGTCTAAACAGGGTGGTTATGAAATTTATGTGGAAGATACTAAGTCAGGTCTTGAGTTATATGATTATTTGTTTGAAATTGGGAAAGAATTTAATGTTAAACCAGGATGCCCTCATCTTATAGAGAGGATTGAGTCTGCATTATTATCCTATGGTAATGATTTTGATTTAAATGATAATCCTTTAGAATGTGGTTTTGATAAATATGTTAATTTAGATAGTGATATTGAATTTCTAGGTAAGCAAAAATTAATAGAAATACAAAATGATGGAATATCCAAAAAACTAATGGGTGTGAAAATAGATTTAGATCAAATAAGTCTATCACAAGCTATTGAAGTTTCGATTGATTCTAAAAGAGTAGGGGAGTTGAGATCAGCTGTATATTCACCAACATTTAATCATGTAATAGCCATAGGGATGATTGATAAACCGCATTTTGAAGTAGGAACTAAAATAGATATAATTATTGATAACGTTACTCATACTGGAACTCTTTGTAACATTCCTTTTGTCTAAATTTTGATGTCTCGTAAGGATTTAATTTTAGCTCTTCTTGTACCCTGTCTTCTTGGTTTTGGTTTTGTTATTGCTAAGCCCGCTATGGAGTCATTTCCACCAATTCTGCTGAATGGTTTGCGTTGGTCATTATCGGGATTACTAATGTGTTATTTTTTTCCCTTTCCTAAAAATTTTATCAAACAAATGTTTGCTATTTCAATAATTGGTGGTTCTGTTCAGTATTCATTAAGTTTTTATGGATTAAATATACTGGATGGAGCATCAGCGACACTTTTTGTTCAGTCGGAGATTCCATTTGGAATCTTAATTGCTTATTTTTTATTAGGTGAAAAGACTCCACTAAAAAATATTATAGGATTGATCATAGCCTTTATAGGTATAGCCATCCTTTCAGGAAACCCCAATCTTGAAGGAAAATTACTAGGAGTTGTTTTAATTCTATCTGGAGCATTTCTTTGGTCTTTGGCTCAAGTATTTGCTAAGGAAGTTTCTGAAAAAATTGGCGGTTTAGCTCTAACTGCTTGGCTTGGAATATTTTCTGGACCTCAATGTATTATTGCTTCTTATTTTATTGAAGGTAATCCTTTTGATTATATTTATAATGCAACTTCTGAAGCCTGGATCATTGTAATTTATTTAGCTGTTGGCATGAATGTAATTGGATACAGTTGTTGGTACAGTGTTCTTTCAAGAAATCCAGTTAATAACGTTATGTCTGTTTTATTGCTTTTTCCAATAACTGGTTTGTTAACATCTATATTTATTCTTAACGAAACACCCAATACCTATGCATATTTTGGAGGAGCTATAATTATTTCTGGTGTCGCGATGATTTTAATTAATAAAAAAGAAATGAAAAATATAAGGGCACAATAAGCACCCTTATTTATTATTGTAAAATATTTTAGTTAGAATGATTTAAAATTACTTCACCAGTTTTACCATCCATTGACTCGATAATATCTTTATTTATATCCATTCTGTTCGATCTTGCAGCAGAAGCTCGTTCCATAGCATCATTATCAGCATATAGTGAAACGAACATTAATGTTGTATCATCAACACGAACTTCTAATAGTTGCTCTGCTTCTGCAAATTCAGTCGGTGCACTATTTTTATAAGTTTCCTCAACTTGGTCAGCACCTTCTTTTGATTTAAAATTTAAAGTTGTTATTCTTGCAACTGTCATTTTCCCTCCCCTTTTTATAGTTATAATTATTATTAAAAAATAACACTTTAAATTAAACCATTTATTTTTTAAAAGATAAACATGAATAATAAAAAATACAAATTTTATGGGATGTGGCCAGTAGCGCCAACACCTTTTCATGATAATGGTGAGGTTGATTATGAAGGTATGGAGAGAGTATTAGATTGCATAGTCGATCAACAAGTTCAGGGTATTTGTATTTTAGCTAATTACTCAGAACAATTTTTACTCTCTGATGAAGAAAGAGATAAATTAACTAAACTTTGCATGAAAAAAATAGATGGCA
Source organism: uncultured Alphaproteobacteria bacterium (assembly GCA_902511405.1). Lineage (GTDB taxonomy): Bacteria > Pseudomonadota > Alphaproteobacteria > HIMB59 > CACPNW01. Next base: position 3,150 of record CABXEZ010000028.1, on the reverse strand, counting down.
GAGTTAAAACCATTGTTACAGTTAGTCATTTTGCAACTGATATTGTAAAACCACGAGCAGAGTTAGCTAAATCTCTTGGCGCAGATATCATTATGATGATGCCACCTTACCATGGTGCATTATTAAAAGGGAACGACATTCAAATTTATGAACAATTTGATGAAATAAGTAAAGTTGGGATACCTATTATGATTCAAGATGCTCCTTTATCTGGAATTGAATTAACAGTTCCTTTGCTTACTAAAATGATAAATGAAATTGAATATTTAACTTGTTTTAAAATTGAAAGTGCACAAGCTGCTTCAAAAATTAGAGCTCTCATTAAAAATTGTGAGTCTAAACTAGATGCTCCATTTGATGGCGAAGAAAGCATTACTTTGTATGCTGATTTAGAAGCTGGCATATCAGGTAGTATGAGTTCAGCGTTACTTACTGAAAAAATAGCTCCAGTAATTGATTATTTTTTAAATAATGAGAAAGAAAAAGCTGAAGATGCTTATAATTATATCTTACCTTTAATAAATTTTGAGAATAGACAATGTGGTTTTAGAGGAACTAAAACAGTGATGAAAGAGGGAGGGGTTATAAAGTCTGATTTTTGCAGACATCCAATAAAACCTCTTGATGCAGAAACTAAAAAACTTCTTTTTAATCTTGCAAAGAAATATGATTTGTTAACCTATAAATGGGGTAAATAGATTTATGTCTTTAATTTTACTAAAGACTTTTCATTATTTAGCTATTCTTTTCGCAGGAGGGTTATTAGTTGGCGGAGGATTAATTCAAGCTGTTTATGCTCGTGATAATCAAGTACCAGATATAAATATTGCAAAAATTTTAAAAACCCTAGGGTATCTTGGACTTGCTGCGTTAATTATTTTATGGATTACTGGCATCTTACTATCAAATCTTATTTATGGAGGATTTTCTATTAATTCTGCTTTTACTGTTAAAATAATAGCTGCAGCTATTCTTTTAATAATATCATTTATAGTAAATATTCACGTTTATAATTCTAGTAAAAATAATCAGCCTCCTAATAAATCAATTATGAAAATAGCAACTATGTCTGGAAGAGGACTTATTATTGTTGTGCTGCTTGCAGCGGCAATTGCTTTTAGCTAAAGTTCACTAATATATTATTGATAATTAATAATTATATTTTTCTATGTTAGACAATTAAATAGTTTATCATAAATTAATGAAAAAATATTTCCTAGATGCAATTTCTACATTTTTAATATTGATTTCTTATTCATCAATTTTACATTCCGCAACTTCTGATTTAGAAACAAGTTTAGAGGGTAGATGGCGTGGTATTACTTTATGTATGTGGGATATCAAAGAATGGGGTGGTGGTGAATATGAACTTGGTAATGGTAAATTTTCTGGATCATTAGATTTTACTATTATTAATAAAGATGGCAACAAAACACTTAAAAGTAAAAGGTTTGTAGATTTTGGAGGAAGAACAAGTGAAATACTCTCTTACAAAATTAATAAAAAATCTTTTTCCGTTCAAGATAAAAAACCTTGGGATGAAAAGCCTTATACTTGGCAAGGCACTTTAATTACTAACAATACAATTGAATTAAAAAGTGATGGCGATTGTAAATCTACAGTTCATAGAACAGAAGAAATATCTTTTGATTCTTTTTCTCCAAGAAATTTATTAGACTATGTTGATGGTGTGGAGAATGATGAGAAATTTACAATTCCTGGTTTACTGACTTTCCCCGATGATAATCAGGAAAAATATCCAGTTATGATTATGGTAATGAATTCTGGATGTGGTTTATATAAGAGAGAATTTACAATTGGAGAAGATGTATTAAGAGAGGGCGTAGCTATTCTAGAAATTGATAACTGTAAACCAAGAGGATTAAGTATATTTAATCCAATTGGTGCTGGGAACTTTAACATCTTAAATCCATGGATGGGTGCAGCAGATGCACTTTTTGCTCTAAAGTTTTTGCAAAATCACCCAAAAGTAGATCCAGATAAAATTGGCATAATGGGTTTTAGTTGGGGTGGTCAGGTTACTATGTGGACAGGTTTAGATATAATTAGAAAATCAATCGTTGGTGAAAATAAAGATTTTTCATTAAGAGTTTCTTATTATCCTTATTGTAGATCTTTTGATGTTCCTAATTATTCAAAAAATAAACTACATTTCTTCATAGGTGAAAAAGATGCAGCACCACCTGTATATTGTGAAAAAATGGTAGAAAATTTTAATGAGCGAGGTTTCAATTTGTCGATTGATGTTTTTCCAAATGCTCACCATAATTTTGATGATCCTTATTGGGACTCAAAACCAAAGTTTCAACCAAGAGAATGGTATGTAACAGAGAATTGTAATTTATGGATTGCTGAAGATTATACAAGATCATGGAGGTTAAATGATATGAGAATAGAATTAGACAACTACCTTGATTGGAATGTAAGAAATGACACCTATTATAAAGAATATAAAAAAGAGTGTGAAAAAAATGGTGTTACAATGGGAAGAAATGATAAAGCATCTCAATTGGCAGCTACTAAATTAATTAAGTTAATAAAGGAAAACTTAAAATAGAATTAAAGAGAAAATTCTTTTATTTTATCAAAGGTATAATGATCTCCAATATCACGACCATATTGAACATCAACAACTGTACCTGTCTCATCAATTAATACATCGGTAATTACTATATCCAAATAACCCTTTGTTTGTAATGGAATAAATCCTTTCAGAACTGCCATTATGAAGCTTGGCAGCCTATAAACAAATGCCAATAGAGTTTTACCTATTGATCTTTCGACGCTATATTTGTTAAAATATTTATAACTTTTATCAGCTAAAGCTATGAAAGGAATGTTGTGTTTATCCATATTTTTTTTTAAAAAATCTTGTGGAGCATGCCAGATAGAAACATGTTGAAAATTAGATCCAAACTCATTCCACCTTTTAGTAATTTGAGAAACTCTTAGATTGCAAAGACTACAAGAGGCCATTCTATAAAATGTTAACAAAACCTTTTTCCCATGGGTTTCTTTGAGATTAAACAATCTTCCTTCTGATGTAGGTAATTCAATATCTAGTTTGTCACCTTTTTTAATTTTCATTTTCTACCCGGTATTTTTTCAATTATGATAAAAGTAAATTTA
>CABXEZ010000027.1 GCA_902511405.1 uncultured Alphaproteobacteria bacterium | reverse complement strand
CAAAAACTGGCGTAGAAATGGAAGCATTGACTGCTGTAACTATTAGTTGTCTAACTATTTATGATATGTGCAAATATTTAAATAAATCGATTAAAATAGCTAATATAAAGCTAATTTCTAAAAAAGGCGGTAAATCCGGCATTTTTAAGTCTAAAATTTCAATAAAATAATTATTGTAATTTTCCAGAAGAGAACATATATAGAACATATGTTAACTAAAAAACAAAAAGAGCTATTTGTTTATCTTAGAGATTATATATCATCAAACGATATCTCTCCATCTTTTGAGGAAATGAAGAATGCGGTTAATTTAAAATCTAAATCAGGAATTCATAGATTGATTACTAGTTTAGAACAAAGGGGTTATATCAAGCGCTTAAAGCATAAAGCAAGAGCAATGGAGATAACAAAAGAACTTCAAAATAATAGTTCAATTGTTACCTCTTCGGAAAATAGCTTTTTAAATATTCCATTGGTTGGCTCAATAGCTGCAGGTGAAGCGATTGAAGCTATAAATTCATCTGACTCCATGATTTCAGTACCCAAATCACTAGTCTCAAAACATTCCACATATTTTGGCTTAAAAGTCAAAGGTCTATCAATGATAGATGAGGGTATTTTTGATGGAGATATTGCTATTATAAAAAAAACTACCTCTGCTGAAAATGGCAAAATTGCAGCAGTGTTAACATTAGATAATGAAATTACTCTTAAAAAAATTAAAATGACCAATCAAAAAATTTATCTAATTCCTGCAAATAAGGCATACGACATTAAAGAACACAACATTGGGGAAGTACAAATTCAAGGTACTTTATCTGGCATTATAAGAAAATATAATTAATAGTCGTTTTACAAATGACTAAAATGATTACTAGATTTGCCCCCTCTCCTACAGGAAATCTTCACATTGGGAGCGCAAGAACAGCACTTATAAATTATATATGCAAATCAAAATACAATGATTCAAAATTATACTTAAGAATTGAAGATACTGATAAAGATAGATCAAAAGAAGAATTTAAAAATAATATTCTTAGCGGCCTAAAATGGCTGGGTATAAATTGGGACAATGAACCACAAATTCAATCTCATAATATTAATAGACATCTAGAAATAGCCAATAAACTTTTAGTTAATGGCAATGCATTTAAATGTGTATGTAGTGAAGAAGAGCTTAACGAAAGAAGAAAAAAGATAAACTCAGGCGATATTACTTCAAAAAAAATATGTATTTCTTGTGCCAAAAACACTGAAGTGCAAAGTCTTGAAAAAAATTATGTGATCAGAATAAAGATACCTATCGATAACAAAGAAATATTAGAAGATGTTGTTCAGGGTACTGTTGAAGTTAATAAATCTGAAATAGACGACTATGTTCTTGTTCGTAGAGATGGTACACCTACTTACATGTTATCTGTTGTTGTTGATGACCATGATCTTGGAGTCAATTTTATCATTAGGGGCGATGATCATTTAAATAACTATTTCAGGCAAAAATTTATTTATGAATACATGAACTGGGAGATTCCAACTTACGCACATATTCCCCTTATACATGGAGAGGATGGATCAAAACTATCAAAGAGGCACGGTGCGGTTAATTTAATAGATTTAAAAAAACAAGGTTATTTGCCAGAAGCTATTATTAATAATTTAATTTTATTGGGATGGTCTCCTAAAAAAGGTGATGATGAAATTATTCAATTAAATAACATAATATCAATGTTTAATATTAATGATTTATCTAAATCAGCAAGTATTTTTAGTTACAAAAAACTTGATTTCTTTAATAATTATTATTTAAGACAAGAAAAAAATTTAGAATTATTCATTAACTATTCTAAATCAAATATAAACTTACAAAAATATCTCGATAAGGATGAAGAAAAATTAATTAGAATTTTTAATATCTATAAAAAAGATATTTCTAAATATGAAGAAATTGTAAATATTGCAGAAATATATTTTAACTCAAACTTTGAAGTGTTAAAAAATGAAATATTCGAACAAGAATTTAATAAATGTTTTAATAATTTTTTAGAACTAATAAATAATATTAAAGATTGGGAGTATGATGTTATCAATTCAGAAATTAAAGATTTTTTAAAAAAAAATAATTTAAAATTTCCTATTATTGGTAAACCAGTTAGATTTTTACTTACTAATAATTATAATGGACCTTCTATTACTGATATATTTATGATATTAGGTAAAGTAGAATCAATAAAAAGAATAAACAAATATAAAGTATAAAATGGCAGATTACGAAGATAATAATCAGAAAAATTCTTTTACATTATTTAATAATGAAACAGGAAAATCATATGATCTTCCTGTTATCAAAGGAACAGATGGTCCAGATGTCTTAGATATTAGAAAATTATATCAAGAAACAGGAATGTTTACCTACGATCCTGGCTTTACTTCAACAGCCTCATGTGACTCATCTATTACGTATATAGATGGTAATAAAGGAATCTTGAGACATAGAGGTTATGACATACATGAACTTGCAAGTAAGAGTGAATTTTTAGAGGTTTGTTATTTGCTTTTACATGGGGACCTCCCATCTCCAGAAGATAAACAAAAATTCAAAGATGTTATCACTAACCACACAATGATTCATGAACAACTTGTTCACCTTTACAGAGGGTTTAGAAGAGATGCACATCCAATGGCAATTATGGTTGGTGTTGTTGGCGCCTTATCAGCATTTTATCATGATAGTACAGACTTCTCAGATGTTAATCAAAGAATGATAGCCTGTCATAGATTAATTGCAAAAATGCCCACAATTGGAGCAATGGCTTACAAATATTCTATAGGACAACCATTTGTTTATCCAAGAAATGATTTATCTTACGCAGAAAATTTCCTATATATGACTTTTTCTGTTCCCACATCAGATTTTAAAATTAGTCCAAAAATTGTTAAAGCAATGGATAGATTTTTTATTCTACATGCAGATCATGAACAAAATGCCTCTACTTCTACTGTAAGATTAGCTGGATCATCTGGGGCCAATCCATTTGCTTGTATAGCATCAGGAATTGCATCACTTTGGGGTCCTGCGCACGGTGGTGCGAATGAAGCTGTTATAAAAATGTTAGAAGAAATTGGTGATGTTAAAAATATCCCTGAATATATAAAAAAAGCAAAAGATAAAAATGATCCTTTTAGACTAATGGGTTTTGGACATAGAGTGTATAAAAATTATGATCCAAGAGCTACTGTAATGAAAGAAAGCGCACATGAAGTTTTAGAAGAATTAAATAAACATAACGATCCTCTATTAAAAGTAGCTCTCGAGTTAGAAAGAATAGCACTTGAAGATGAATATTTTATTCAAAAAAAACTATTTCCAAATGTAGATTTTTACTCAGGCTTTATTTTAAAAGCTTTAGGTTTCCCAACTAGTATGTTTACAGTACTATTTGCCATTGGAAGAACTGTAGGATGGATTTCACAATGGAAAGAAATGATTGAAGATCCAATTAATAAAATTGGAAGACCAAGACAATTATATCTTGGAAAAACATCAAGAGACTACCAACAAGAGGGTACTAGAGAGAAAAAATCAATATTTAAGTGGTTATGGAAATAATTTCAGTGATTCTTTTTTCACAAATATCATAAGGATTAGTTTCACTCTGTATTTCTGGTAAATATTTTTGTATTTCTGAAATTTGCTTATCTCGAAAATTTTGATCATGTAAAAGAATATCAAAGGCTTCTAATAAATTTTTTTTATTTAAATTCATATTTACAACTTCTTTGATTATCATTTTATTACTTAATATATTTAGAATATTGGCAAATCTAATACTTACTAAAAAAGAAAATATAAAATAAGTTAAAAAATTGAGTTTATAAAAAACTATCTGAGGTATCATTCTTTTAGAAATTTCCAATGATGCAGTTCCAGAACAGGTAACACTAATAAAAACATCTTTATATAATTTTTCATTATTTTCATTGTTGTCAGAAATAACAGTCTTAATTTTCCAATTTTTTGTGAGATTAGTTAACTTATCTATTAAATGGGGTAATGTAGGAATAAAAATTTGATAATCTTTTATGTTATTTGAAAGGAGGTGTTCATAGACATATTCTAAATATGGAAATAGTTTATTAATTTCATTATCTCTACTACCAGGTAAAAAAGCTATTAAATTTTTTTCTTTGTTATTATTATAATCGCTCTCTTTTATTATAGATATTGGATGTCCAATAAAAGTTGATTTCAACCCTTCATTTTCAAAGAATTTTCTCTCAAAATCGAATAAAGTAAATATTTCATTAAAAACTTTTGAAAACTTTTTAGCCCTTCCACTCCTCCATGCCCAAACTGTAGGTGCCACAATTTGTATAATTTTTTTTTGAAAACTATTTTTTTTAATTTTTTTTGCTAATTGATAATTGAAATCAGGAGAGTCTACACAAATAACTAGGTCGTAGTTATTACATAAAATCTTATCGCTAAGATTATTGATAATATTAATAAATTTAGGTATTGATAGTATAATTTCTACTAATCCTAGAGACTTAAATAAACTTATATCATAGTATTTATTTGTAAAATATTTTTCTGACAATTTTCCACACACACCATCAATTTGGTAGTTATATTTTTTTAACTTTTGACAAATATTAAAAACAATATTTTCTCCAGATTGTTCAGTACAACAAATAAATATTTTTTTATTTTTATTCAATTTTATTACAGGTAGAAATAAAAACTTTATATTGATTAGCTAAATCAACAGTCTTTTCTTTATCAATTATTAAACAGCTATCTTTTTCTAAAAATATACCTTCATAATCACAATCTTTAAGTAATTGAATCGTCTTTTCACCAATGGTGGGAATATCCAAAATATTACTTTGATTGTATTTTGCAAATTTAACCAATATGCCTTTATCACCACTTTTTTTATAATCTTTACACCTGATCATTAAATTATCTGTGCCTTCGACAGCCTCTAACCCCAAAACTATTTGATTTTGAACAATTATACTTTGTCCTACGTCTATTTCACCAAAAGATTTAAAAATAGATAAAGCTTTGTTTAAATTGTCTATAGCTTTTTTTGTTGGCTTTAATTTGGTTAAATTATCATTACTGGCAAATAGTTCAAGGCAATACTCTTTCCAATCAAAATAATCAAAACCATTATCCATAAAAAATTTTTTAATAGAAACAAGCAAACTATTATCTCCTGTTTTTTTTAACAATAAATTTTTTGCAAGTTTTAATGTATGCCAATCAAAATTTAAATCTGTCAAACTTGGTCGATTAATATTTCCAGCCATAATAACACTATCTATTTTTTTAACTTTAAGTGACTCAATAATTTTTTTTGCAGAATTAAGATTAATTATGGTTACGTTAAAATCTTTATAATTTTTGTTGTTAAAAAATTCTTCAATAACGAAGAAAAAAACATTAAATTTTTTTTTAATAAGGTTGTCACCTATAATAATTGGAAGTTTTCCACCGCCAGCAATAATGCCTATGTTATTCATTAATAAGTGTTGCTATTCCTCTTTTATTAGATTTTTTTATAAATTCTATTATTTCTTGTATCTCTTCAATTTTTTCATAATCTTTATTTAAATTTTTAAGATTTTTTTCAATTGAGTTTTTTTGATCAAAAATATCTTTTAAAAACAAAGATATCATTTTGATATTGTTATTGGATATATTCTTTCTTTTTAAACCTATTAAGTTTAACCCTTTAAGTCCAGTTCTTATGCCAATATATAAGCAGTAAGGCAATATATTCTTTTCAACCCCACTCATACCACCAACCATTGAGTTTTTGCCAATTTGAACAAACTGATGTACGCCTGAATTACCACCTATTATTGCATTCTCTCCAATTTCCACATGCCCAGCCAATGTAGCATTGTTAGCTAAAATAACATTCGACTCAATTTGACAATCATGAGCAATATGTGAACCTACCATAAAAAGACAATTATTCTTTATTACAGTTTTAAGACCCCCACCTTTTGTACCAGGATTAGCAGTAACGTTTTCTCTAAAAGTATTATTATTGCCTATAAAAAGAAAACTTTTTTCATTTTCAAATTTTAAGTCTTGAGGTTCAGAACCTATAGATGAAAATGGATAAAAAATATTTTCTTTACCGATATTTGTATTACCTAAAATTGACACATGTGATTTGAGTTCGCAATTTTGATCAATTTTTACATTATCACCAATATAACAAAATGGACCTATTTTAACACTAGGATGAATCTTAGCTTTTTTTGAAACATAGGAGTTATTTATTGTCATAAGACGTTAATAAAACAATTAATAATAATTTATACAAATGTATTGTTACAAATTATTACTTACTTGTTATCATCGCTGAAAACTCTGACTCAGCCACTAAAGATTCTTTGTGATAAGCTTTGCCAGTAAATTTATATACATTTTTAATATTATTAATCATCTGAACATAAAATTTAATTTTATAATTTGGAAGCACTGGTTTTCTAAATTTAGCTTTATTTATACTCATAAATAATACCGATTGCCCATCGCTTTTAATTAAACTGTCAGAAACAACCACTCCAGCAGTTTGAGCCATTGCCTCAACAATAACTACTCCCGGAACAATAGGATTATCAGGAAAATGTCCTGCGAAAAAATATTCCGCTACATCAAAAGTACGAAAAGATTCACCAATTTTTCCTTTTTGAATGATTGTACATTCCTCAATAAAAAGAAAAGGATCTCTATGAGGAATAAGTTTTTTTATTTCTTCTATGTTTAATATCATTTCATTTTATTTAACTTAATAGTTGAAATTTTCCATTTTTTTATATCAATAGCCGGGAAACCAGCAACAATAGAATTATCTTTTATATTTTTAGTTACGCCACTTTTTGCGGCAATTTTGACATTATCACCTATAGTAAGGTGTCCAGAAATTCCAGATTGACCTCCAATTATCACATTATCTCCAATTACAGTACTTCCAGCAATTCCAGATTGTGCAGCAATAATACATCCTTCCCCGATAATAACATTATGAGCTATTTGCACTAAATTGTCTATAAAGGAATTTTTAGAAATAATAGTTGAATCAAAAACAGCCCTATCAATTGTAGTATTTGATCCAATATTACATTTATCACCAATTATTACATTTCCAATATGATTTATTTTTACTTTTGATTTTGGATCAAATCCAAAACCCGTACCCCCGATTACAACTCCTGATTTTAAAACACAGTCAGATCCAATGATACAATCTTGTAAATTAGAATTCGAATATACAATTGAATTTGAGCCAATAACAACATTTGGACCAATTTTACAATTTGACTGTATAATAACATTCTCATTAATTTTACAGTTTTCACCAATATCTACAAATGAATCAATTTGTATATTTTTGTTAAGAATAGTTTTATCATTTATAATTGAATAGTTAGATATAATTCCATTAGACTTAATATTAAATTCAAATAAGTTAGATAGAATAGCGAAAGAATTGTAAGGACTTTCAACTAAAATTGGTTCTGTTTTGCTTGGCAAATATTTTGAATAATTTTTATTAATCAAACATGCTTTAGCTTTAGTTTCTTCAAGATTTTTAAATTGTGATTTATTAGTAAAAAATGTTAATTCACTTTCACTGGCATTATTTAATGAATTTAATGAAGTAAAATAGTCATTGTCTTTCAAATCTGAAACTGGTTTAATATTGTTAGAAATAAGTAAATGCCTTATATCAAAATAGGTAATTTTATTAAAATTTTTCAAAACTAATCTCAATTTTTTTTTTATTTACCTCAGCTATGATCAATTCAGTAATATTAATACTATTAGAAGATAAAATATAATTGTTAGAATCTAAAATTAAATCAATTTTGTTATCCTCAGAGTAAATTTTTAAAGCATCAAGAGTAATATTTACAATCTTATTCTTTAAATTATTTATTTGTTTATCATAGTGTAAATTAAAATTTTCAATTTTTTTATTAAAATTATTAAGTCTTAAATTATAATTATTTATTTCTTTTTCTAGCTCAGAAGGCTCAAGAATTAAATTTAATTTTTCAATTCTTTTAAATTCACTTTCTAGATTTAATTCTTGAGAATTAAATTTTTCTTTGTGTACTGTTTGATCGTTTTCAATTTTTTCATACAATAAAAAAAGATATGAATTATTTTCTATTACCTTTTGAAAATCTAGAACTCTAATATTAGAAGAAAATGCATTGGAGCTAAAAATAAGAGCAGTAAAAATTAAGAAAACTTTAATCGTCAATTTATATTACCTATTGAAAATAAAAACATTCTTTTTATGTCATAATCTTTATCAATAAGGGGGAAGCCCCATGAAAATCCGATAGGACCTATAGGCGAGTAATAATTAATGCCAAAACCATATGAAGCCCTTAAATCTTGATCTGAAAAAGTAACAGCATTTTTATTTCCCCAGACAGTTCCATAATCATTGAATAACTTAAAATAAATTGGATTTTGTTCATTTAGAGAAATTGGTTTAGAAAAATCTAACTTTAGGGCCAAGGTATTATTTCCGCCGATATAAGAGGTTCTTGAATTTCTTGGACCAACACCAAAAGCATCAAAGCCCCTTAACCACCTACCACCAAGGGAGAATTTATTATCTGATAATATTTCATTATCATTTAAAGAAAAAATATTTCCAATTTTTCCTTGAGCAGAAAAAATATTTTCATCAATTGAGTAATATTTCTTTCCAGTAATTATATTTTTAATAAAACCATTAGTTGAGCTTGAAGGAGTTTCAAAATAATTAGCAAATGAAATAAAATTACCCCTAGACGGCTTTATATAAGAATTAAGAGTGTTCCTTGTAAGTTCATTTTTTAGAATAAAGCTGATACTTTCTCCTTCAGATTGTTTTATATTATTAGAAGCTGTATTTAAGTTAGTAACTAGATAGTCTTTAAGAGAATATCCAAAGCCAAGTGTATGATACGTATTGTCAGATAATGTATAACTAAAGCTTGTATCTAAAACTAATGTATTTAGTTTATATGATTGGGATTTAGAAAAGTCATTTTCTTTATATTTTAAAGAATATGCATGATCAACACTACTGTTAATAAAAAACTTATCTGAGGTGCTAAATACAAATTCTTTGTTATCTTTATTAGTATTTACTAAGAATTCTAATGTTCTTCCAGTTCCGTTGATATTATTTTCTTTTAATCCACTAACAAAAGATGCCCCATCAAGAGTTCCAATTGATAAACCTACATTGAATGAACCTGTTTGCGCTTCTTCAATTAATATATCAATATTTTGAGAACTTTCATTTACTTCAATAGTATCTACTTTAGCACTTCCAATAAAATTTAAATTATTTAATCGACGAGTAATACTTTTAATTTTTGAACTATTAATTGGATCTCCTTCAGAAATATTAAGCTCTCTTCTAAAAACATAATCATAAGTTCTTTCATTACCCAAAATATTTATTTGATTAACGTAAATAGGTTTGGTTAATGAAATTTCAAACTTAAGATCAGCTTTAAAGTTTTCGATTTTTTCAAAAGCTGTAATTTTGAAATATTGAACACCTGCATTTTCTAAAATTGAAGATATCTCATATTCAATTTCATCAATTTTTTTGGAATTATAAACATTTTTACTTTTACTTTGATTTTTATCAATCAATGAAAGCAACTTTTCATCGATAACCTGGTTTTTATCTAAATTATTTTCAATATTTATATTATTAAAAAAATATTGTTGGCCTTCATTTATTAAAAAAAATATCTCTACTCTATTATTTGGCTTATACTCAACTTCATATTCAACATTGATATCTTTATATCCTTGTTCTTTATAATAATTTTTAATTCTTAATACATCATTATTTAGTTGAAAAAGCTTAAAGTTATTATTAGCAAAAATATTTTTAAAATTTTTAGTTTTTGATTTTATTTTTGATAAAATTATACTTTTATCAAATGAAATGTTACCATATGTATTAATTTTATCTATTTTAGTAATATTTCCTTCATCGAAATTCAAATAAACATCAGATGAATTGTTTGAGAAATTTTCTACTTTATATTCTATTTGAATATTATTATATCCAAAAGACTGATATATTTTAGAAAGCTCTTCTATTAGATTGTTTATTTGAAATTCGGATAACGTATATAATTCTAATTGATTAACAATATTATCGATTTCTTCATCTTTAATTCTTTCATTATCTTTATAATAAAATTTATTAATTGAAGGGTATTCAATTATATTAATGTAAAAATTATTTAAATCATAAGAAACCTCAACAGATTTAAAAAGATTAGAACTAATTAATTTTTTTAAAATAAAATTTGATTGGGAGTCTTCATCTATATCCGGAACTTCATCAATGATACTTATTAAAATATCATCATCAGTATATTCATTTCCTTTAATTATAAAATCTTTTGCAAAAACTTGAATATTTGCAAAAAATATAAAAGAAAATATGAATATTTTAAAGATTGAATTTTTCACTAATCTTAATTTCCAATAATTCATGATAATTAATAATATCTTTAATATTATTTAAATTATATTCGATATTTATTGAAGTAATTTTAGTAATAATTTTTAATATTTCTGTATATCTTATTTTGTTATTTTTGAATAATTTAACTGCGTATTCATTCCCCACATTAAACTTAATAATATTAGAAGGATCAGATTTATCTAAATTTTTAAAAAATTTAAAAACTGGAAATTCTTGGTGTCTTACGTTGTAAAAATTGAAAGATTGATTATTGGAAATTCTAAATCTATTATTGTTAAGATTATTTTTAAATTTTTGATTTAAAAAACTATATATAGGAATTAACATATCATTTTGAAAAGCAACCATATTATAAATATAATTATTGTATTCAAAAATTGAATGTATTTGTGCCTCTGGATGAATTACTATATCAAGTTTAGCATATGGTAAATTAAATAAATAATGAGCTTCTATTAGTTCTAAGCATTTATTTACCATGGTAGCTGAATCAATGCTGTTCTTGTACCCCATTTTCCATTTTGGGTGCTTAGTAGCAGCCGAGAAAGAAATATTTTTTAATGAGCTATAGTTTTTTCCTAAAA
>CABXEZ010000026.1 GCA_902511405.1 uncultured Alphaproteobacteria bacterium | reverse complement strand
TTGTGTTAAGCATTGTTGAATAATTGAAATACTTTGTCTCATTTCTTCAATACGCACTAAATATCTATCAAAACAATCACCTTTTTTACCAACAGGCACTTCAAATTCAACTTTGTCATATGCATCATATGGTTGTGAGCGTCTCAAGTCCCAAGCAACACCGGCACTTCTTAAAACAGGCCCTGTACACCCCCACTCAATAGCTTCTTGTTTTGAAATAACACCAATATCTACTGATCTTTGTCTTAAAATTCTATTGTTTGTTAAAAGTTCTTCAAGATCATCTATAAAATTAGGTAAAGTTTTAAAATGATCATTTAGTTTTTCCTCCATACCTTCAGGCATATCTTGATGTACTCCACCAGGTCTAAAATAAGCAGCATGGAATCGCGCACCAGATACAGCTTCATGAAATTGAAGAAGCTTTTCTCGTTCTTCAAAACACCACAGGAATGGAGTAACTGCACCAATGTCAGCTGCGTATGCAGGTATGTTTAATAAATGATTTAATAGTCTAGTAATTTCAGCAAAAATAACTCTTATATATTGAGCTCTTTGAGGAACTTCTATTTTTAATAAATTTTCTGTTGCTAAAGCAAAAGCATGTTCTTGGCACATAGGGGAAACATAATCCAATCTATCAAAATATGGAACTGCTTGAAGGTATGTTTTATATTCAATTAATTTTTCAGTGCCTCTATGAAGCAATCCAATATGAGGTTCTGCTCTCTCAACGACCTCTCCATCAAGTTCTACAACTAATCTTAAAACACCATGGGCTGCCGGATGTTGTGGTCCAAAATTAATAGTGGTCGTGTTTACTTCTATTTCTTTCATAATTATTCTTGCTCGTTATGATCATCAATACCTTTAGGCATACCTTCCCAAGGAGAGGTATAATCAAAATCTCGATATTCTTGCGTTAATTTTACAGGCTCATAAACAACTTTTTTTTCAACATCATCATATCTAACTTCAGTATGACCGGTTAAAGGGAAATCCTTTCTAAGAGGATGACCTTCAAAATTATAATCAGTCATAATTCTTCTTAAATCAGGATGATTAGTAAAATTTATACCAAATAAATCATAACATTCTCTCTCGTACCAATCAGAGGCTTTAAAAATACTTATTATACTATCAATATTCTCATTTTCATTAATTGATGTTCTCAAAATAATTCTTTTATTTTTTTTCATACTTAAAAAAATATAAATTAATTCAAATCGCTTTTCTCTTGGTGGGTAATCTATTGCAGTTATGTCTATTAATTGGTCAAAACTAAATAGTTCGCTGTTTTTTAATTCTTGACATAACTTAAGTATGTTTTCTTTGTTAAAAGAAGCCTCATAAAAATTATGATTATCTTTAACAGATGATAGGTCAGTTATTTTTTTTAAATCTTCAAACATTAACTACCTAACAAATTTATTTTTTCTTCTAATTTTTTTTTGAAGTTGCAAAATTCCATATACCAATGCTTCTGCTGTAGGGGGGCAGCCAGGTACATAAATGTCAACTGGAACTATTCTGTCACATCCCCTCACAACAGAATAAGAGTAATGATAATACCCTCCTCCATTTGCACAAGACCCCATAGAGATTACATACCTAGGTTCTGGCATTTGATCGTAGACTTTTCTTAAAGCTGGTGCCATTTTATTAGTTAAAGTTCCAGCAACAATCATAACATCTGATTGACGAGGGCTACCTCTAGGAATTACACCGTACCTATCAAGGTCATATCTTGCCATATATGAATGAATCATCTCAACACCGCAGCAGGCTAAACCAAAAGTCATTGGCCATAATGAACCTGTTCTTGCCCAAGTTATAAGTTTATCAAAATTTGCTACCAAAAAACCTTTAGAGTTTAACTCATCACCAAAATTTTCTTCATTAATTTCTACTCCCATTCAAGAGCTCCCTTTTTCCACTCATAAATAAATCCAATTGTAAGAATTAATAAAAAAATCATCATTGACCAGAATCCAAATACACCAATACTTCCAAGTGATATCGCCCATGGGAATAAAAAGGCAACTTCTAGATCAAATATTATAAAAAGAATTGCTACTAAATAAAACCTAACATCAAATCTTCCTCTAGCGTCGTCAAATGCTTCAAAGCCGCACTCGTATGCAGATAGTTTTTCATTATCAGGTTTTCTCTCACCTACGACAAAAGATAAAGTAGTCATCCCAATTGCAATGGCGAACCCAATAATAATAAATATTAGTATTGGTAAATATTCAGATAAATAATTTTCCACTTGTATATGTTTCTTCTTAAAAAATGTTTAGTAATCTATTTAGTATAATATTCAAGGATAACAATCTATGATTTCTGCGGCTAAAACTCTAATATAAAAAAAGTTTTCTTTGCTACTATTCTTGCTACCAGTTTAGATGGCGCAGATAAAAATTGGCGCGAGAGACGGGATTCGAACCCGCGACCTCTGCCGTGACAGGGCAGCGTTCTAACCAGCTGAACTACTCCCGCGCATGGTGGGTGTTGAGAGACTCGAACTCCCGACCCTCTCGGTGTAAACGAGATGCTCTACCAACTGAGCTAAACACCCTAAACAAAAACGGCTGTTAAATATTTTTAACAGCCGTGGCAACACAAAAAATAATTTAGTTTAGTTGTTTACTGCATCTTTCAGAGCTTTACCTACAGTAAATTTAGGTCTTTTGGATGCAGGTATTTGTATTGATTCTCCAGTTCTTGGGTTTCTTCCGGTTGTAGCTTTTCTGTGACTTACACTGAAATTACCAAAGCCCACAATACTAACTTTTTCATCTCTTTTTAGAGAATTAGTTACAGCGTCTAGCATACTTTCTATTGCTCTTGTGGCATCTGATTTTGATAAACCGGCAGATGAAGCAACTGATGCAATTAGGTCATTTTTATTCACAATAGACTCCTTTTTGTTGATCTAAATAGGGTATTCTTTACTTTAATTGGCAAGTCAATTAATTTTAATAAAAAAATCCCAGTTTCATTGGAAAATTCATTATTTTTACCAGAAATTAGGGATTAATGAGTTAAATTTTGTTTAAAATTATTATCTACTTGAGTTGATTTTTGAGTTTCAAGAAGTTGAGATTCGGTAATATTTAAAGGATTTATTGGTTTAGATAAAGTGTACTTGAGAACTGATTTAGCTTCAACAACAGGAATAATTTTAATATTTTTAATTAATTCTCTATCAAATTCTTTGATTTCGTTTTTATTATCATCTGGTATCAAAACTGTTTTTATTCCAGCTCTAACAGCTGCATAAATTTTTTCTTTTAAACCTCCAATTGGAAGCACTCTGCCTCTTAAGGTAATTTCACCAGTCATAGCAACATCTCTTTTTACTTTATTTGAAGTCATAGAAGATACTAATGAATTAAAGATGGCAACGCCAGCACTAGGACCATCTTTAGGAGTCGCACCTTCAGGAACGTGAACGTGAATATCATATTTATCGAAATCAAATGGATGAATACCAAGGTTAATACTATTAGATCTAACATATGAAATTGCGGCCTGAACAGATTCTTTCATTACGTCACCAAGTTTTCCAGTAATGGAAAGCCTACCTTTACCAAGAGATAAAATTGTTTCAATTGACAGTATCTCACCTCCTACTTCTGTCCAAGCAAGTCCGTTAGTTATTCCAACTAAGTTTTTTTTCTCAATTTCACTGGATCTGAATTTGCTGTAGCCTAAGAATTTAGATAAAAGTTCATCATTCAAAATGACAGATTTTTTTGATGTCGTTTCCAATATTTTTACTACTTTTCTACAGACCTTTGAAATTTCTTTTTCTAAATTTCTTACACCAGCTTCTCTTGTATAGTTTCTAATAATTTTATTTATAATGTTAGTTCCAAACTTAATTTCTTTCTTGTTCAACACATGATTTTTAATTTGTTTAGGAAGGAGATATTTTTGAGCAATTTTATTTTTTTCCTTTTCTGTATAACCGGGTATCCTTATTACTTCCATTCTATCTAGAAGAGGTGCAGGTATGTTTAATGTGTTAGCTGTACATACAAACATAACATCAGATAAATCATAATCTAGCTCTAAATAATGATCATTAAATTTATTGTTTTGTTCTGGGTCTAAAACCTCAAGTAAAGCAGAAGATGGATCTCCTCTCCAATCAGCACCTAGTTTATCTATTTCATCAAGTAATATTAGAGGATTAGAAGATTTAGCCTTCTTCATAGATTGAACAAATCTTCCTGGCATTGAACCAATATATGTTTTTCTATGACCTCTAATCTCAGCTTCATCCCTAACTCCACCAAGTGACATTCTAACGAAGTTTCTACCTGTGGCAGCGGCTATTGATTTTCCTAAAGAAGTTTTACCTACTCCAGGTGGACCCACAAGACACAAAATTGGCCCTTTTATTTTTTCCGATCTTTTTTGAACTGCTAAGTATTCTAAAATTCTATCCTTAACATTGTCTAAGCCATAATGATCATTTTCTAAAATATTTTTAGCTTTTTTTATATCTTTTGAGATTTTTGTTGAAATATTCCAAGGCACTGAGAATATCCAATCAAGATAATTTCTAATAACAGTAGCTTCAGCTGACATAGGGCTCATATTTTTTAGTTTTTTTAACTCAGATTTACATTTTTCTTTAGCTTCTTTTGTTAGAGAGATGTTTTCAATTTTCTTTTCAATCTCAGCAATTTCATCATTATCTTCATTTTCACCTAGCTCTTTTTGAATAGCTTTCATCTGCTCGTTCAAGTAATATTCTTTTTGAGTCTTTTCCATCTGGCGCTTAACTCTTCCTTTAATTTTTTTTTCTACTTGAAATGAGTCTATTTCAGACAATAGGAAAGAATAAATTTTATCTAGACGTTTTTCTATATCATACATTTCAAGAAGCTCCTGTTTTTGAACTAATGAAATACCAAGGTTAACAGAAATTAAGTCAGAAATTTTAAGAGGATCTGATAAGGATTTAAGATTATTTAACAAGTCACTTGGTAGTTTTTTATTTACTTTAATATATTCTTCAAACTGTTCTATTACAATTTTTGTTAAAGCCTTAACCTTGTTGTTATAAGCCGTTTTTTTATTTAAAACCTGTATGCTTACACTTGTGAAATCTTTATTATTATATAAGTTTTTTATTGTAGCTCTTTGTAATCCTTCAACTAACACCTTTATAGTTCCATCAGGAAGTTTTAGAAGTTGTAAGACTTTTGCAATTGTTCCGCAGTGATATAAGTTGTCAACATTAGGATTTTCTACATCAGAATTTTTTTGGGTTACTAGAAAAATCTTTTTATCATCAGTCATTGCATGGTTCAGAGCATTAACTGATAATTTTCTACCGACAAATAATGGTGCGACCATTCCAGGAAATACAACAATATCTCTTAAGGGTAATAAAGGAATAATTTTTTTAATCATATTTTTATATTATATAAAATGATTATGTTTACTATAAATTCAAGACTTGTTAGCTAAAATTTTTTGATTATTCTGTTGTTTATTAGAATATATCAATATTGGTTCTGATTTTTGTAATACTGTCTCCTTATTAATCACAATACTCTCCAAGTCTTTTTTATCAGGAGTTTCAAACATTAAATCAATTAGTAGTTTTTCGATAATTGATCTAAGCCCTCTAGCACCTGTTTTTTGATTTATTGCTAGGCTTGCAATTTCTTTCAGGGCATCTTTTTTTATCTCAAGCTTAATATCATCCATATTGAATAGTGAGGTGTATTGTTTTAATAATGCGTTCTTTGGTTCTTGCATTATTTTAATCAACATATCTTCATCAAGTTCCTCAAGTGTGGCTATAACAGGGAGTCTTCCAACAAACTCTGGTATCATGCCAAACTTCAATAAATCTTGGTTCTCCAAATTTTCAAGAGAGTCCCCGACTGACACAGCAGTATTATCAGCTATTGAAGAATTAAAACCCATAGAAGAGCCTTTAAGTCTTTGATTAATTAAAGTCTCAAGTCCAGAAAAAGCTCCACCACAAATGAATAAAATATTTGACGTATCGACATGTAAAAACTCTTGCTGAGGATGCTTTCTACCTCCCTGCGGGGGAACGCTTGCTATTGTGCCTTCCATTATTTTTAATAATGCTTGCTGAACTCCTTCACCTGATACATCTCTCGTTATTGAAGGGTTGTCACTTTTTCTACTAATTTTATCAATTTCATCTATATAAACTATACCTTTTTGTGCTCTCTCAACATTATAATCAGATGCCTGCAATAATTTTAAAATAATATTTTCTACATCTTCTCCTACATATCCCGCTTCTGTTAAACTTGTGGCATCAGCCACGGTAAATGGAACATCTAATATTTTCGCCAAAGTTTGGGCAAGAAGAGTTTTTCCAGTTCCTGTTGGGCCTACTAATAAAATATTTGATTTTGATAATTCAACATCATCAACTAATGAATTAGCAAGTCTCTTATAATGGTTGTAAACTGCTACTGATAATATTTTTTTTGCTTTACTTTGACCAATTACAAAATCATCGAGAAATTTTTTAACTTCTGATGGTTTTGGTGTATCTTTTTTTAATTTCTTTTTATTATTTTTGCCGTCCTCTTTGATAATGTCCATACATAATTCAACGCACTCATCACAAACAAACACAGTAGGTCCAGCAATTAATTTTTTTACTTCTTTTTGACTTTTTCCACAAAAAGAACAGAATAATGATTCTTTTTCTTCTTTTTTGCTCATTAAATCTTTCTACTTTCAACTATTTTATCAATTAATCCAAATTCTATTGCTTCTTCTGGTGAGAAGTAACGATCCCTTTCCATTACTTGCTGAATATCCTTAATATTTTTACCAGTATGTTTCGAATAAATTTCATTTAGCCTTTGCTTAGTTTTTTTAATTTCATTTGTATGAATTTCTATATCTGTAACTTGTCCTTGGTAACCTCCACTTGGTTGATGCACCATTATTCTTGAATTTGGTAGAGAAAATCTCATATCTTTAGAGCCAGCTGTTAAAAGTAAAGAACCTGCTGAAGCCGCTTGACCAATACAAATAGTCATTATTTCTGGGGATATGTATTGCATTGTATCATAAATAGCTAAACCAGACCAAACTATACCTCCTGGAGAATTAATGTAAAAAGAAATTTCTTTTTTTGGATTTTCAGATTCTAAAAAAAGTAATTGTGCACATATTAGACTTGCAATATTATCATCTATTGGCCCTGTTAGAAAAATTATTCTTTCTTTTAATAATCTTGAATAAATATCATAAGCTCTTTCACCACGTGATGATTGTTCTACAACCATAGGAATTAAATTATTGGTAATTTTTTCAATATCTTTCATTATGTACCCTTCTTAAACTCAAAAACTTCTTTCTCAAGATTTTCATATGCATTTTTATCTACTTTAGTTTTTAACAAATTGCATTGAGATCTTAAATGTTTAATTACTTTCTCTTCAAGTAATGGCCCTCTTATAGTTTCAATTGAAGAGGGATTTTTTTTAAAATATTCTATTATTTCCTTTTCTTGTCCCGGGTATTGAGTGGCGTACTGCATCATTCCTTGAGATAATTCTTTTTCATCAACAGTTATATTATTTTCTTTTGCTATATATTGCAAAAGAATTGCTAATTTTACTCTTCTTTTAGATATTTCTTGATATCTTTTTCTCAATTGATCATCACTAAGCTTCTTATCATCCTCATCAAGAGTTCCATCTTTTTTTGCATGCTCAAGTCTGTGCCAAATGTCATTAAATTCTTGATCAAGAATTCCCTGAGGTAAATCGAAGGAATGCTCTTTATCTAAAGTATCCATTAATTGTTTTTTTTCGATTTGTTTCAGTCCATTTTTATATTGGGATTTAAAATTATTTTCGAGATTTTTTTTTAAATCATCCTCATTTTTAAATCCGTTTTTATCTAAAAAATCTTTATCAACAACAAAAGGTACAGACTCTTCGATATTTAATATTTCTATATTAAAAATTGCTAATTTTTTTTCATTTAATTTAAGAGATTTTGAAATATCTAATTCAATATCAATTTTATCTCCTTTTCTTAATTTATTTTCAATTAACTTTTCACCGATTAAAGGTAAAATTTGATAATCAGAGTCAATTACAATTGGCAATTTTTTTTGGACTTTTAAAAAATCAGGGACACTTTCATCTTTTGATGACAAATCAATTAGGACTTTGTCAGTTTTTTTTATTTGTCGAATATTTTTAATTTCTATATATTTTTTTTGAGATTTAAGAAATTCTTTATAATTACCTTCAATTAATTTATTATCTAAATCAATCTCGTATTCATTTACTTTCAATTTTTTAAATTCGGCAAGTTTAATTTCAGGTTCTAAATCTATTTTTATTTCTACTTCAATAGGTTCATTTTTTTCATATTTTTTTAAATCTATTTTTGGTTGAGTAAAAGGTTTTAGTTTTTTTTCGTCAAGTATAAGTTTTATTTTGTCTTGCACTAACTTATCTAAAGATTCAGACAGAACATTATTTTCATATTTTTTTCGCACAATATTTATAGGTGCCTTACCTTTTCTAAAACCTGGTAGTGAAACTGTAGGCAATAATTCATTTATTTTAGAGTCAATTATTTTATTAATTTCCTCATAAGGAATCTCTAATGCATACTCTTTATATAAAGTTTCTGATTTAATTTCTTTAAGTGACATTAATATACTCCTTCAAATGGTAGGCCGGAAAGGACTTGAACCTTCACACCTCACGGCACTAGAACCTAAATCTAGCGTGTCTACCAATTCCACCACCGGCCCATTATTCTGCTGCTTTTATGATGATTACAATAAAAAACAATAGAGAAGTTGAAATATAAAAAAAAATTTTAATATTTGGGGCGAACGAGGGGATTCGAACCCCCGACATCGGCCACCACAAGGCCGCGCTCTAACCAACTGAGCTACGTTCGCCATTTTATTTATAAATTTAAAGTTTTATTAATAAAAATAATTGGCTATACCAAATTTATGAAAGTTTCAAAAAAAATAATTAATTTAGAGACAGAATCAGCATTTGCAATACTTGCTAAGGCGACTAAACTTGCATCAGAAGGAAAAGATATAATTAATCTTGGAATTGGTCAACCAGATTTCCCTACTCCAAGAAATATTCAAGAAGCAGGGATTAAAGCTATTAAAGATGGTCATCATGGCTATACTCCATCAAACGGAATTTTACCTCTTAGAGAAGCGGTTTCTGAGCAAATTTATAATGATTACAATGTAAATATAAATTCTGATCAAATATTAATTACTCCAGGTGGGAAACCAACTATTTTTTATTCTAGCCTTATACTTGGATGCAAAGGTAATGAAATAATTTATCCAGATCCTGGCTTTCCCATATATAGATCGATGATTAAGTTTAGTGGAGCAAAAGGCATTCCTTTGGAACTTAGCGAAGAAGATAATTTTGAGATTAATATAAACAAACTTGAAAAACTTATAACAAAAAAAACGAGCTTGATAATAATCAACAATCCAAATAACCCTACAGGTTCGTTCATGAACAAAAAAAAAATAGATGAAATTGTTAAAATGTTAGAAAAATATCCTGATGTTTTTATAATGTCAGATGAGATATACAGTAAGATAATTTTTAACGACCAAGAAATGCCATCATTTATAAATTATGAATCAATTAGGGATAGGTTAATTATTTTAGAAGGTTGGAGCAAAACATTTTGTATGACTGGTTGGAGATTAGGTTGGAGTATGTGGCCCAAAAAACTTTATGAATATGCTAATAAATTATGTGTTAATGATCACTCATGCCCAAACATAATATCACAATATGCTGGCTTAGAAGCATTAAAAGGCCCTAAAGATGAAATTAAAAAAATAAAACAAGAGTTCCAAAATAGAAAAAATTTTGTTCATAAAAAATTAAATGAACTTGAAAATATGACTTGTTTTGAGCCAGGTGGAGCATTTTATGCTTTTCCAAATATTTCTTTATCAGGTTATAATGGGCAAAAATTTTCAGATATAGCTCTGGAAGAAAAAGGTGTCGCTCTAGTTCCTGGTACAAGTTTTGGAAACAGTGCAAAAAATTTTGTCAGATTAAGTTATGCGAATTCAATGGAAAATTTAGAAAAAGCAATTTATAAACTTTCAGCGATATGAAAAAAATAGAAGCGATAATTAAGCCTTTCAAATTATCATTAGTTAAAGAGGCTTTGCACGAAGTAGGTATATCTGGAATGACAGTTTCAGATGTAAAAGGATTTGGAAGGCAAAGAGGCTCAACAGGCGGCATAGATAATCCCCAAGAATATGATGATGAATTTCTTGTAAAAATGAAACTTGAGGTTATTGTAGAAGATGAAGATGCAAATAAAGTAACAGATGCTATCAAAAAAGCAGCTTACTCAGGTAAAATCGGGGATGGTAAAATTTTTATTTATAGCATAGATAAGGTAATTCGGATAAGAACAGGTGAAAAAGACAGTGATGCTGTCTAATTTAACTTTACATTTCAAGAAAAACTAATAAAAACCAGTGTAATCGTTCAATTTAAGATTTTTTCTTAAATCGGAAGTAGGTCTTTTGACTGAAGGAACGCATGCAAAAGTTTGAATTCGTTCAACTCTTAAATGAGTCGGAAGTAAGCATAAAGCTGAAGGAACGCTTATAAAAGCAGAACTTTCATAACTAGAGCATGAAAAGAAAGTAACAACTAATGGTTGGTGTTACTTAAATAAATGGAGAAAGATTATGAAATTTAACTGCTCAACGCCTGCTGAATTATTGAAAGAAATTAAAGACTTAGATGTTAAGATGGTAGACATGAGGTTTACTGATATGCCTGGTACTACTCATCATATTACCATACCCATAAAGTTTCTTGATGAAGACATATTTACTAATGGTGTTGGTTTTGACGGCTCATCAGTCAGAGGTTTTAGATCAATTGAAAATAGTGATATGACTATGGTTCCAGATGTTACAACAGCATATATGGATCCTTTTTACTCTGAGAAAACAATAGTATTCTATTGTGATATTGTGGATCCAGTTACTCAAGAAGGGTATTCAAGAGATCCAAGATCAATAGCAAAAAAGGGAGCTGAATATCTTAAATCTTCCGGGTTAGGAGATACTGCATATTTTGGCCCCGAAGCAGAGTTTTTTATATTTAATGATGTTAAGTATGACTCTGGTTCAAATTTTGCATTTCATGAAGTTGATTCTAATGAAGGTACTTGGAATACAGGAAGAGATGAAGGTCCAAATCTTGGACATAAACCTCGTCATAAAGAAGGATATTTTCCTCTGCCACCAGTAGATAGCATGCATGACGTAAGAACTGAAATGGTCATGACCATGGAAGATATAGGTTT
>CABXEZ010000025.1 GCA_902511405.1 uncultured Alphaproteobacteria bacterium | reverse complement strand
ATTTTGATGCTAGATTAAAATCAGATGAATTTTCAAAAAAAAACAAGTATCATTTTAATATTATAAAAAAATTAGATAAAAATATAAATTTAAGAAATAGTATCAATACCCTTATCGTAAAAGAACAGGGTATTGGGGATGAAATTTTATTTAGCAGCATGTATAATGATTTGCTTAAAAATAATTTCTCTAAAATACAAATTGAGTGTGATAAAAGATTACTAGAAATTTTTGAAAGATCTTTTGATAAAAATATATTTGTTCCATTTGGTCATTATTCATCATCAGCCAAAGACATTCAAAAATTTGACAACGTTATATATGCTGGCAGTTTGACAAAATATTTTAGGAAAACAGAGGGTGATTTCGACCATAAGCCATATATAAAATCCTTAGATGAACTAGATAAAAAATTTAAATCAATATTAGGTGATTTAAATGTAAAGAAGAAGATTGGTATTTCATGGAAAAGTGTTTTTAATATTTATGGAGGATTAAAATCATTAGAGTTAAGTGACTTTAAACAATTGTTCACTCAGAAAAGAGTATTTATTAACCTTCAATATGGTGATAGCATAAAAGAAGTTAATCAGCTTACGGAAAGTGGTCTAGATTTATATAACTTCAATAATATTGATTTGTTTAATGATTTTGATAGCTTGATTAGTATTCTAAAAAATATAGATGTATTTATTACTGTAAGTAATTCAACTGCACATTTTGCAGGGGCACTGGGTATTCCAACAATTTTAATTTGCCCAAAGCAATCATCAACCTATTACTATTGGGATTATGAAAATGGCAAAACACCGTGGTATAACAGTATATCGATCGTTAAATTTAAACATTCACTTAGTTATACTATGAATATTGTTGATGAATTAATAGATAATATTTGATGAACATATCTGATAAGCTTAATTCAATTTTAACAGAATACTATTCAGGAAATAAATATTCTGCATATAAAAAATTTAAAAAAATTTATCTAAAAAATAATAAGAATATAAAATTAAGATATAATTTAGCAGTAATGCAGCAAGAATTGGGCTTGCTAGATGAGGCTGAAACGAATTATATATCTCTTATAGAAAGTAATGAAGAAACAAAGTATAAAATTAATCTCTACAACTTATACATTACTAAAAAATTATATCAAAACGCACTAAATATAATAAATTCAATTCAATCTAAAAATTTATCATTAATTCAAGTAGATCATGATAAAGCATATATTTTATATTTATTAAAAAAATATGATGAGTCAGTTAATCAGTGTTATCAAATTTTAAAAATTGACGACAAAAATGTGAGTACATTAAATACGCTCGGTTTATGTTTTTTACAATTACAAAGATACGATGAGGCAAATACAATTCTGTTAAAGGCAATGAGTCTTGATTCAGAAAATATAATTATACTTAATTCATTAGGAAGATTAAATCATCAATTAAGAAAATCAGAAGAAGCAGAAAGTTATTTTGATAAAGCTATTAAATTAAATCCTAAAAATTTTGAAACTTTAAATAATATGGCTGGATTCTACCTTGAAGAAGGAGACTATCAAAAAGCTATCAACTTTTATAAAAAAGCAGAAAAATTGAATCCATATAATTCTATTTTAATAAATAATTTAGCAAAAACATTTATTTTTGTAAATGATACAAAAAAAGCTGAAAAGTACTGCAAAAAGGCTCTGTCGATAGATCAACACAATGATGAGTTTAAAAAAACACTATCTTTAATTCTACTTAAAAAATATGACTTTAAAAATGCATGGTTATATTTTGATTCTAGGTTACGCTTATCAGAATTTAGTAAAAAAAATCCTACACTAAAATTAATTCAAAAAAAAATTCCTAAAAATATTTTGGATAAAGACTCAAAAATTTTAGTAATTAGAGAACAGGGAGTTGGTGATGAAATTTTGTATGGGACAATGTATTTAGACTTATTAAATGAATTTTTAGATTTAATTATTGAGTGCGATGAAAGATTAATACCTTTATTTAAAAATTCTTTTCAAAACCATAAAGATAAATTTGTTAAACTAGGCACTTATTCATCTGATATAAATAAAATCAATAATTTTGATCATATTGTTTATGCTGGTAGTCTTGGTAAATATTATAGGAATGATTTAAATTCTTTTTCACAAAAACCTTACCTAAAAAATATTAAAAATTATAATAATTTAGAACTTGATAATATACTGAGTACAAATCAGAGTTTAAAAATTGGTATTTCATGGAAAAGTTTTAAAAATAGATATTCGTCAGAAAAATCTTTATCACTGAATGATTTTCAGAATGTTTTAAATATAAACAATGCAATAATCTTTAACTTACAATATGGTAATGTAAAACAAGAATTAGAAAACTTTACCAAAAAACAAAACCATAAAATAATAACACTTCAAAATTTAGATATGTTTAATAATTTTTCAGGATTAGCTAATCTTTTAAAAAATTTAGATCTATTTGTTACAGTTAGTAATAGCACTGCCCATCTAGCAGGTGCTCTTGGGGTTAGAACTATATTGATTAAACCAACAAATCATGCTTCTTTTCATTATTGGGATTATGAAAATGGAAAAACTCCTTGGTATAAGTCAATAAATATTATCTCAAAAGAAAATCTTAAAGATAAAAATTTTATACGTGAGTTAATTAAATTTTAAATTTTTTTAAGAGATATTCATCTCTTTCATTTATCCACTCTTTAGCAAACTCAACATCTTGCCACTCATCAAACCATGGGCCACCTCTAGTATAATGTACCGCAAATGGAGATTGATTGTTATGACCAGATGTCCATCCTTCTAACCAGTTCCACCTTTCGTCAAGAGAACCTATCTCATTATCCTCTAACCACTTAAATTGATGAAGAAAAGCGCCAGTTTCCTTATTGACTAACTCAACTGAAAGAGTTTTATTTTTAGGATGCGAACAATTAAAAAGAATAAAGCTTGACCAGTTTTTTCTTGGATAGATAGTTTGTTTTTGACCATCCATTTTGTGTTTTTCTTTTGGTGTGTAATCATGTTTAACACAATAAACTGCTTTTGTCTCATCAAGGTTATCAGTAATTTTAGCTATATCATCTAAAAAAATAAAATCACAATCACAAAATATTGCCCATCCTTTATAGCCCATTAATGCAGGAACTAAGAAACGAGAATAAGTAAATTGTGTTGAAGCAAGTGGGTCAATATCTCGATTATAAAATTTTTTAGCTACTAGCTCATCTAATTTTAGTGAAAATATTTTTATGTCTATTGATGCCCTTTTAAGTATAGAATACTTACATACTCTATATGCAATATCTTCTTTTGAATCATAACCTACGAAACATGATAGATTCTTCATAATTATAAAACACTTAACATTTTTGGCTGGATCCATTCAAGAGAATTAAAGTAACCTGACTCTGAGAGCGCTGACCAGTTCTTTTGTGGATTATTTGTAAATTTACATACCCAATAATAATCTGATCCAGCATTGTTAGCTCTCAGCTTCCATCCTTCACTTTTTTGTATATCATCAAATTCACCTAATTCTATTTCTGACATGAATAAACAAATTTCCCTGGAAGGATTTGAGCCTATTAATCCTTTAATATTATCTCGAGCCATACCCCAATTGTTAAAGTAAATTGCAAAATCTATTAAAAGTTTTTTTGACTCTTCATTATTTTTATTTTTCGAAATTAAATGATGTATGAATTCAATTTCATTAATGTTATTTTCTTTTAAAACCTCAGTTATTGATGATCTTAGAATGTTGCTAGGAGATTGGTTCCAATATTTCTTTAAAACTTTTAGAGCTTTACTATTATTATTGTTAGAAAATAATAACTGAGCGTATAATTTAATATATGGTGAGAAAATACCTTTAAGAGAAATTGCTTTTTCAATTAAATTAATTGCCTCACTAGAATCACTTTTCATTTTTATTTTGGCAATTTCAAATAATGCTATAGATTTATTTTCGTTAGTTGTTTCTTTTTTTATAATTTTATTTGAATAAGCTCTATCAGTAATATTTATTAGTTGATTCCAGTTTTTTGTTTTAGCAATAATATTTAATAAAGTCTCATATAATTTTTCAATTTTAGGATTTAACAAAAATAATTTTTCGCCATAAATAAAAGCATGATGATAATCTTGTTTTTTAAGACTCTGCTCCATAAGGCCCCTATAACCAAGTGTTTTAGTTTTGTTATTTTTTATCATTAGATCATAAACAATATTTAATTCCTCAGATTTTTTTTCAATTTTAAGTATTTCAGATTGTAAGAGTAAATTAAGACTTGTGTCCTTTTTTAATATTCCTTTCATCTTCCTGGCAGAATTAATAGCTGTTTTATTATCTTTATTGAGAAGGGCAATCATTGACTCAACAAAAAAATCATAGCCTTTTTTTGTTCTCTCAAATTTTTTAATGTATGAATATTTTTGAAAAACAAATTTAGTTTTGAAATAAATAAAATTAATTAAAACTACTAATAAAGTTAAAATAACTAGAGCAATTACTAATAAATTTGAACTAAAATTATAACTAAAATCACCTATATCAAAAGATATGTTAAATGAGTTTGATACTAGAAAAATTGAAGCTGATAGTAATAAAATTAATTGCAGTGAAATTATTAAAAATCTTAACATCTAGATAGTTTTATTAATTAGTTTTTTAAAATCATTTACAATTTGAATTTGATTTATTGTTTCTTTAAAATATGTTTCATAATTGTCGAGAGTTATAATTTTTGTGTAAGATATTTTATAGTTTTTTTCTTCTAGAAGATTGCTTATTTCTTTTAATAAAAGAGTTTCGTTGTTCTTAATGTAATTAGTTTTGGATGGTTCTATTGCTACAAAACTCATTAATAATTTGGAAATGATATTAAGAGAATTTTTATTAAACTTTTCTTTTAGATATAAATCTAATTCCTGAGAATAAATATTTTTCAAAAATTCGTTTCCTCTAAAATTTTTTAATCTAATTAAATTAATTTTTTCGTATATATGCTGATTATTACTATCATCAAAATTTTGTAAAATATCTAACTCTTCGGTAAAATCTAAATTATTCTCAAACTTATAATTAATCAACTTTATAATTTCTTTTTTGTTTTTAGCAATAACTGGCATTAATATATTGTTAGTTATGGCTTTGTTTGACTCTGAAACATTTGTTGTTTTTATTTCTTGCAAATCAACTAAAATATTTTTTAATCCTGAGTCAAGCTCTTCTATTTTTTTATTTAGTGACACAACTTCTAATGATTGATCAGATTTTTTGATATTTTGAATAGAAGCTTTTAACTGATCAAGGGAATTTTCTGTAATTTTAATTTTTTTAGAAAGTTTAAATAAGTTTTCTTCATTCTGATTAAACTTATTTATAAGATCTAATTGGTCATTATTAGATATTTCTTGGTTTTTAAAACTGATATAAAAGAAATATCCAAAAACTAACAATATAAATAATAATATGAAAGATGTGCTTAATTTTGAAAAAATATATAAATAATCAAAAATTTTTTTCATTTATACTTTTTATCATTATTGTTCAGTTGTTTAACAGAAGAAATTAATATACCAAAAAAATATGCTTGTATTCTCGGCTGAAACCTCATGTGATGAAACATCAGTTTGCATTATGAGAGAAGACAAAACTGTTCTTTCTCATATTGTATATTCACAAACAATCCACACCAGACATGGTGGAGTAGTCCCTGAACTAGCTTCCAGAGCTCATCTTGAAATACTTCAGCAAATTACAAGAGAAGCACTTAAAGAATCTGGTGTAAAATTAAATGAGATAAATTTATTTTCTGCTACATGCGGGCCAGGACTAATTGGAGGTCTATTAATAGGATCGACTTTTACAAAATCACTCTCAATTGGAAATAGCAAGCCATTTATTCCTATAAATCACCTAGAGGCGCATATTTTGTCTAGTTTTTATAATAATGAAATTAAGTTTCCGCACTTAAGCCTTCTTATTACCGGAGGTCACACGCAAATATATTTTTTAAAAAACTATAATGATATTCAATTAATAGGTGAAACAATAGATGATGCTATTGGGGAAGCTTTCGATAAAGTTGCTAAAATATTAGGTCTTTCTTATCCAGGTGGTCCAGAAATTGAAAAAAAGGCATTGGAGGGAAATGAAAATTCTTTTAAATTGCCTCACCCTTTAATAAATGAAGACAACTTTAATTTTTCGTTTTCAGGACTTAAGACTTCAGTAAACTTAGTGGCAAAAAAAAATATTATTAATCAGATTTTCATTAAAAATATGTCCGCATCCTTTCAAAAATGCATTGGTACTATTCTTACTTTTAAATTAAATAAGGTAATCAGTGAGCTTTATAAAAAAAATTCTAAAGATTTATCAGTCTCGATTGTTGGTGGTGTTGCAAACAATGACTATCTAAAAAAATGTTTTAAAAATATAGAAGAGAAAAAAGCTATTCAATTTGTTTATCCTCCAAAGCAGATGATGAGTGATAATGCAGCTATGATTGCTTGGGCAACTATTTTAAAACATAGAAATAATCATGATATTAATTTTAGACCTAACCCAAGGCTGACTGTTAAATAATAGAAATTTTGACTTAAGGATTAAAAAAATTTAAAGTAAGTTAATGAAACTCAATTATTGGTTATTAAAATCTGAACCATCAACATGGTCATGGGAAAATCAAGTTAAAGCAGGTGTGGAAATGTGGGATGGTGTAAGAAATTATCAGGCTAGAAATAATTTAATGAATATGAAAAAAAAAGATCTTTGTTTTTTTTATCACTCAGTTTCTGAAAAACTAATAATTGGAATTGTTGAAGTAGTTAAAGAACATTATCCAGACCCTACAGATAAAACCGGTAAATTTGTAGTTACGGATGTAAAGACAAAGAAAAAGCTAAAAAGACCTGTTTCACTTGAAGAGATTAAGTCTACTCCAAAACTCTGTAATATGGCTTTAATCAAGCAATCAAGATTATCAGTAATGCCTCTTTCTAAAAAAGAGTGGGACACAATTATAAAAATTTCAGAAAAATAAAATCAAACATATTTCACTCGATATCTAAAATTAAAGATTGAAATTTGTTAACTTTAGAATTAATCTGTATTCCTATGGACATAAAAGAAAGTTGGATAAAACAAGCAAAGGTTGATTCACAAACCTATAAAATGAAATATGAAAAATCTTTAGAAGATAATGATAATTTTTGGAAAGAAGAAGGTAAGAGAATAGATTGGATAAGTAATTATACCAAAATCAAGAAAATAAAATATTCAAAAAATGACGTTGATATAAAGTGGTACTATGATGGTTCTCTAAATGTATCATATAATTGTATAGATCGATATGCAAAAAATGATCCAGACAGAGTAGCAATTATATGGGAAGGTGACGACCCAAATGATGTCAAAAAAATAAGCTATCAAGAATTATTGATAAATGTTTCCAAAGCAGCAAATGTGCTTAAAAAAATTGGTGTAAAAAAAGGTGACAGAGTAACAATATATTTAACAATGATACCTGAGCTTGCTTATATGATGCTAGCATGTGCGAGAATTGGAGCAGTTCATTCTATAATTTTTGGAGGTTTTTCCGCAGACTCAATATCAGGTAGAATATTAGATTGTAAATCAGAATTTGTTATCACAGCAGATGAAGGTGTTAGGGGTGGAAAAAATATCCCCCTGAAAAAAATTACTGATAAAGCCTTAGAAAGTTGTCCAGATGTTAAAAAATGTCTTGTAGTAAAAAGAACTGGTCGAAATATTAATTTAGTTGAAGGTCGTGATGTTTTTTATAATGATTTAGTTAAAGACGTTGAAGAAACTTGTATGCCAGAAGTAATGTTAGCAGAGGACCCTTTGTTTATTCTTTACACTTCAGGATCCACGGGAAAACCAAAAGGTGTTCTTCACACATCTGGAGGTTATTTAGTTTATGCTTCAATGACACACGAATATATTTTCAATTATAATAAAAATGATATTTATTGGTGTACAGCTGATATAGGTTGGGTGACAGGTCATAGTTATATTATTTATGGCCCACTTAGTAATGGCGCTACAACGTTAATGTTTGAAGGCGTTCCAAACTATCCTGACTTTTCAAGATTTTGGCAAATTATAGATAAACATAAAGTAAATATTTTTTATACTGCACCAACTGCCATAAGAGCTCTTATGAGAGAAGGGGATGGCTATGTAAAAAAAACAAGTAGATCTTCTCTAAAATTGTTGGGAACTGTTGGTGAACCTATAAATCCTGAAGCATGGAAATGGTATTATGAGGTAGTTGGAAATTCTCAGTCTCCAATTGTTGACACTTGGTGGCAAACTGAAACAGGTGGTGTTTTAATTTCGCCTCAAACAGGAGCTATCAACCTCAAACCTGGTTCTGCCTCAAAACCTTTTTATGGCATTGAGCCTGTTATTGTTAACAAAGATGGTGATGTTTTAGAAGGAGAATGTGAAGGAATGTTATGCATGAACAAATCTTGGCCAGGGCAAATGAGAACGGTATACGGTGATCATCAAAGATTTATAGATACTTATTTTTCTCAATTTGACGGAAAATATTTTACTGGAGATGGTTGTAGAAGAGATGCAGATGGTTATTATTGGATAACAGGAAGAGTTGATGATGTTATAATTGTTTCTGGCCATAACTTAGGTACTGCTGAAATTGAAAGTGCTTTTGTGAGTCATCCAACAGTTTCAGAAGCTGCAGTTGTTGGGTATCCTCATGATATCAAAGGTAACGGTCTTTATTGTTATGTTTCACTTAAGGTGGGTGAAAAGTATTCTGAAGATCTAAAAAACGAGTTAAAACAAGTTGTAAGAAAAAAAATTGGCCCAATTGCAACTCCTGATTTAATCCATTTTACAGCAGGTCTTCCTAAAACAAGATCGGGTAAGATAATGAGACGAATTCTTAGAAAAATTGCTGCAAATGAACATGATCAACTTGGAGATACAACTACTTTAGCTGACCCTAGTGTTGTTGATGAGCTTGTAAAAAAAAGATTAAATAAATAAACTAACGAGCCGTCCAATGCTTTAAGCATCTAGGTTCGTATATATTGGCAGCCCCAACCTGGGTTCTACCGCCGCCCTCTTCTTTTCTGTATGTTTTTGTTGCCTCCATACCACAAACGTTACAAAAACCATAAATTTTTAAAATTTTATCAGAGAGACCTAATATCATTGAAGATGTTTCCCATGGTTTTCCTCTTGAGTCTTGATCCAAACCAGCACAAACAACATCAATTCCGCTGTTTAAAATTAACTCAATATTACTAAGAGTTTCAGAGGTATCAAGGAATTGTATTTCATCTAAAAAAACCATATTTATATTTTCCTTTTTAAAATTATATTTTGTATTCACATCATTCCAATTTTGCATTGCAAAACACTCATGACTTAATTCATTGTGAGTTATAATTTTAGACTCAGAATAACGATTGTCTAGACTTGGCTTAATTACAACAATTTTTTTATTTTGATGCTTAGCCCAAAGAATTCTTTTTAGTAGCTCACTAGTTTTACCAGCAAACATAGCTCCTACTATTGTTTCTAATGAACCTCTCATCAACTCTCCTTTATTTTATAATTAATTAATTCTATAATATTTTTTACATCAATTTGTTTTATGCATCCAACAGGATTTGAAATTAAATGTGAATTAATTTCTTTCTTATTCCATCTTTGTAGATTTTTTTGATTTTTAAAAGAGGCAATATCATTGAAAGTTAGTTTGTGTGTTTCATAACATCCAATTTTATTATTATAAGCAAATATATCTACTAAACCACAAGGACCATTACAATAATTAGACTTATATTTATTTTTTACAGTTATTATATTTTCCGAATTAGATAAAAGTATTTTATCAGAAACACTTGTTTCCACAAGAATGCCATTTTTATTGTAACATTTTGCTATATGCAAAGGTCCAGAGTCTGTAAAAATTCCAAAGTTTGTTTTTGAAATTTCTAAAATTAAATCTTCAATATTATTTGGTTTAACAAATATAAAATTATTATTTTTTATATTTTCAAATAAATATTCAGAATAATTAGAATTATCAAATATAATTTTTATTGTATACTCATTGCCAAAATGTTTTATAATTTCCTCAACAGTATGGGGAGTGAGACTTCTTACAAGTGATGTGGATATTGGAAAAATAGAGATAGTTTTGGCATCATCTTTTTGAATATTATTAATTTCTTTTTTGTAATCTATAAGATGAGCATTAAAATAATCACATATCTCTTTAGCAATATGAGACCTTTTATATTTTTGATATTTTAAAGCTTTAATCTCTAAAGTAATGTGGAACACAGTATCATAAGTATTTAATTCATCTTGTGATATGATTAGAGGATAAATATCTGTGAAA
This sequence comes from uncultured Alphaproteobacteria bacterium, assembly GCA_902511405.1. Lineage (GTDB taxonomy): Bacteria > Pseudomonadota > Alphaproteobacteria > HIMB59 > CACPNW01. The sequence goes on along the minus strand of CABXEZ010000025.1, from coordinate 1,578 downwards.
GAAAAAAATTCTTTGAATAAATAATTATGATTGCTTGTAAAAGCTATACCAATTTTTTTAAATTTTTTTAATTGGATTAATGAGTTTATACCTATTCCATATTCTATAGCATCTCCTACTCCAAATTTAGGAGGAAGACATATTAATAAATTTTTACCAACATTTGTTACGTTAATTCTACTTTCATAATTTAAACTAGCAAAAGAAGTTGTCTTATTTCTATTGTTCAATTCTTTACTAAGAGCTATATCTTTAGAATAATATTTTTTATTTGGCTCAATTTTTGTAGACAAGTATTGAAAAGAGTCCGTTAATAATAAAAAACTAAAAAATGCCATGGGGAATTATATCTTATAATGAGAAAGAGTGTAAAAGTAAGAATAATAATTTTTGATATTCTTAATGAAATTCATCAAAAAAGTAATAATTTTGATGAAAGTTTTTTATATTATACACAAACCTCTAAATTGAATGATCAAGATAGATCTATGATCTACAACATTGCTTTGAACAGCATTAGAAACAATTTATATGTAAACAAAATATTAAATGATTTTCTTCGAAAAAAAACTAGTTTAAAAATAAGAATTTTATTATTAAGCGCGATAACACAAATACTCTATCTAGATTTTAAAGAGTATGCGGTGACAAATGATACTGTTGAGGTGGCAAAAATAAAAAAACTAAATCCAGGTTTAATGAATTCTTTACTTAAAAATATAATAACAAATAAAGAGCTAATTAATAAAAAAGAATTTAGTCAATCTTCTGTGCCATCATGGTTTATTAGAGCTTTAAATAAAAATAAGATAAACTTAAATAAAGTTATTGAAAATATAGCTAATGAACCCTCACTTCATTTAGTTTTTAAAAATAGAAACTTTCTTGAGCTTTTCAATGAAGAACATGAAAAAACAACTGAATTATCTGCATTTATTTTAAAAAGAAAAAAAATAAAAGATTTAAACAGTTATGAAAAAGGAGATTGGTGGGTTCAAGATTTTTCGTCTATGCTACCAATTCATCTTAGCAATGAAATAAAGTCAAAAAAAATTTTAGATATGTGTGCCGCTCCTGGTGGTAAAAGTTTTCAAGCAATTTGTTTGAACAATAATGTAATTTTAAATGACATAAGTTTAAAAAGAATCAACACACTTAGAAGCAATCTAGATAGGTTGGGTTTTACAAACGAAATTAAAAATTATAATGCTTTAAATATTTCTGAAAAAGAAAAATTTGATGTTGTTATTTTAGATGCACCTTGCTCTGGTGTCGGTACTTTAAGAAGAAATCCTGATATTTTATATAAAAAAAAACCGCCAGATCTTGATTTTTTAACGAAAGTTCAAGAAAGCTTAATTAATAAAGCTGCTAAACTTTTAAATAAAAATGGCATATTAATTTATATGGTATGTTCATTCTTCTATGATGAAACTAAAGGTATAAAAAACAAATTCTTAAATGAAAATAATAACTTCTCACAATATAAGTTTAACTTAGGTTCAAATAAAAATTTTAAAAATTTTTTAGATACAGATGGGGATATTTTTTGCCATCCAACAGAATTTAAAAAACATA
>CABXEZ010000024.1 GCA_902511405.1 uncultured Alphaproteobacteria bacterium | reverse complement strand
TTTTGGAGGGGGCTATCATCATCCAAATTGAATAGTGAAGAAATTTTTGAATTATTAAAAAAATTAGATATTGAAAAATATTATAAAATTAAGGTTATGTATTTATCGTCTGGTGAGAGAAAAAAATTAGAGTTACTCAGGCTGATATTAGAACAAAAAAAACTATGGATTTTGGATGAGCCATTCAACCATCTTGATGAATTATCGATTGAAATACTAAATCAAACATTTTTAGATCATGTTAATAATGATGGGATGATTCTTTTTGCATCACATTTTGATCCAATGATTAATACTTTAGAAATATTAGAGTTTAATTAAAATGATTATTATAAAAAAAATATATTTATTTTTTAAAAGAGAATCAAAATTATTTTTTAGTAATATTGTTGATCTTTTTTCAAATATATTATTCTTTTTTTTATCTGTTTTTGTATTTATTTTTGCATTAGGAACTGATGAGCAACTTCTTAAAACAATAGGAATAGGTATAATTTGGTCTTTATTACTTCTTAGTTCTACTCTAAGTTTAAGAAAATTTTACGAAGAAGATTTTAAAATTGAGATTTTACCAATAATTCATATGGGTGGTATGAGTTATGAATTAATAGTTTTTTTAAAAATATTATCTCACTTTACATTTGTCCAAATCCCTTTTTTAGTATCATTGCCAATTGTTAGTATTTTTTTTAATCTTCCTGCTAACGAAGTATATAATTTAATTTTAACTTTTATAATTGGATCATTGATTTTATCCTGTTTGGGCTCTATTTCAGCTTCAATGAATTTATTAAATAAAACAAATTTTTCAATAGGAAGTGTAATAGTGCTTTTATTCAGCATACCTCTAATAATATTTTCAGTTGGAATAAATAACGCTGATAGTGATTTTAACACGCTATTTAATTTACTAATTGGGATAGCTTTAATTTTTTTAGGAATAGCTCCATGGTCAAGTGCTGCCTGCATAAAATTGGCACTTAAAAATAAATAATGTTTAAATTTTTGATAAATCCGTCTAGATTTAATAAATTTGCAGACATTATTTTAAAACCACTTATTATTATTACTTCATTTACTTTAATTCTTGGTCTTTTTCTAATATACTTTTCTCCATTGGATTACCAACAAGGTCTTACAGTTAAAATTATGTATATACACGTTCCCTCTGCTTGGTTAGCTCTTCTCACCTATGCAATTATGGCGATTTATTCAATAATTGGATTATCATTTAAAATACCTTTCAGTTTTGTAGTTAATAAAGCAATAGCTCCAATTGGGGCTGTTTTTACTCTTCTGTGCCTAATATCTGGATCAATGTGGGGTAAGCCGATGTGGGGAGCCTGGTGGGTTTGGGATGCTCGCTTAACATCTGTTGCAATACTCTTTATTATTTACCTGCTGATTATTTTTTTAAATCAAACTTTTGAAAATAGGGATGTTAGAGAGAAAACTATAGCTATATTTATTTTAATTGGCTCAATTAACCTTCCAATTATTAAATTCTCAGTTGATTGGTGGAATACCCTTCATCAACCAGCAAGTGTTAGTAAGCTGTCATCACCGTCTATAGATATATCAATGCTTCAACCCCTCTTGATCATGACTGTAGCCTTTAGCTTAATAGGTATAATTATAGCAATATTAAGAATAAAAGCTGAAATTTTAATAAGAAAAAAATATCTATAGGCCTTTGTGACCTTTAGTCATCGCTTTAATTATAATTAAGTTTTATATAAGAAGTTATTAATTATGTATTTTTGGTTTGTTTTTATTAGTTATTTTTCAGCATTTGTTTTAATTGCTGGATTATTATTTTTTTCTTACCTTAAACTTAGAAATCTCAAATAATAGTCATGAGTCTAAGGTTTCAAAGGCTTATTTTAATACTTTTAACACTAATTATGCTTGGTGCAGCACTTCTTTTAATATTATTCAACACAAAACAAAATATAGTTTTTTTTTATACACCTAGTGAATTATTAGAAAATAATATTGCTCCTGATAAAAAGTTAAGAATTGGAGGATATGTAAAAAAATCATCATTTGTAAAAAAATCATTAAATAATTATGAATTTAAAATTACTGACAACACTAATGATATTGTGATTTTTTATAAAGGAATGTTGCCTGATCTGTTTAGAGAAGAACAGGGAATAGTTGTTGAAGGTTTAATTGATAAAAATAATAATATTGTTGCTTCCAAAGTTTATGCAAAACATGATGAAAATTATATGCCTGCATCTATAAAAAAAGAATTAGAAAAAAACAATCAGTGGAAAAAAAATTATAAATGATTTCATTGATAGGATTTTCTGCTCTTTGTTTATCTTCTATTTTTTCTTGTATAGTTTTAATTCCAAAATCAATTTTACAAATTAAAATAAAATACTTTTTATTTTTTATAAGATCATCAACTTTTTTAGTATGCCTATCATTTTTATCACTTATATTTGCATACGTTACATCAGATTTTTCAAATTTTAATGTGTTTCAAAACTCTCATTCAGAAAAACCTCTAATTTATAAAATTACAGGTGCTTGGGGCAATCATGAAGGCTCTATTTTGTTATGGGTTTGTATGATTTCTATATATGGTTTTATTTATTCTTTATTGAGTAAATCTTTAGACAGCTTTAAAATATTAGTTCTAAAGATTCAAAGTAGCTTATTTATAATCTTTTGCTTTTTTATTATTTTTACTTCAAACCCATTTCTTGTAAACTCTGTAATAGTGGAGGAGGGACTTGGTTTAAACCCTATTTTACAAGACCCAGCTTTAGCTATTCATCCTCCTATGCTCTACTTAGGTTACGTTGGTTTTTCTCTTGTTTTCAGTTTAGCAATCGCAAGTTTATTAAAAACAGAATCTGACCAAATGTGGGTATTGGAAACGCAAAAATGGTCAATTATTAGTTGGGGTTTTCTAACTGCAGGAATAGCTCTTGGCTCTTATTGGGCTTATTATGAACTTGGTTGGGGAGGATGGTGGTTTTGGGATCCAGTTGAAAATATTTCTCTGATGCCCTGGATTGCTGGGTTAGCTCTTGTACACTCATTACTAATGATAAAAGGAGAGCAAGCAATTCAAAGATGGATTGTTTTTCTATCTATTCTCTGTTTTTCTTTAAGTATACTTGGAACGTTTTTGGTTAGATCTGGAATCTTAACAAGTGTTCATTCTTTTGCAGCAGATGCTTCAAGGGGCCTTTTTATTCTTTTGATTTTTTTTGTAACAACTGGTTTTGGATTTCTAGTTTTTTTAATTAAATCACCTACAAAAAAAAATGATTTAAATCTGCTCTTAATCAACAAAACATCAGCTCTAATAATTAACAATATTCTAATGATGATAGCTGTTTTAACAATTCTCATAGGAACTATTTATCCAATAATAATAGAGGTGTTAACTAATACACGAATATCAGTAGGAGGACCTTATTTTAATTCAACAGTGTTACCTATTCTTCTTCCAGGTTTTTTATTGATGAGTGTTGCTCCTGTATTGTCATGGCAAACAAATAAAATTAAAAAATTTAGAGTTTATGTAATATGTTTCCTAATATTAAGTTTAATAATAACAATACAATCATACTTAACTACTTTTAATCCTTGGGGCTTAATTGGGCTATTGCTTGGATCATGGATAATAGTTGGCTCACTTATATCAGTCATATTGAGATACAAATTTTCTTTTACTTCAAAATATATAAAATCAATAAATAGCTTTACTGCACATATAGGCGTAGGTGTTATGATAATTGGTGTCACGTATTCAAGTGTGTATCAAAAAGAATTTAACTTTAATATGCAAATTGGAGATGAAATAACTATAGAGAATCAATTATTAAAATTTGATGAAATAAAAATTGTTGATCAAGAAAATTATCAATCTTTAAGAGCTGTCTTTTCTCTAATAAATAATAATGGAATTATAAGTTATATAGACCCTGGAAAAAATTATTATCCAGTTTCAAAAATGATTACTACAGAAGCTGGGATATATCATGCCTGGCTTAAAGATATTTATATCACCTTAGGAAGCGAGACTGATAATCAGTGGTTTATAAAAGTATATATTAATCCCTTAGTAAGTTTTATCTGGATTGGAGTTTTCATCATGATATTTGCAAGTATAGTAGCGGTTATCAAAAAATGAATAGAGCAGTTCTGATTACGCCTTTAATGGTCCTAACAACTATTTGTTTATTTTTTCTCATATTTATTTTATTGGGAAAAAATCCTAATGATCCTCCAAGTGCATTATTAAATAAAAGTTTACCCATTTTTTCATCTACTAACTTATATGATAATGATGATACTTTACTTTCAGATAGCCTTAAAGGGAACTATACTCTAATAAATTTTTTTGCTTCATGGTGTACACCTTGCAGAGCTGAGCATCATCTCTTTTTTAAAATTCAAAAAGAAATACCAGAATTATTCATTTTAGGTTTTTCACACAAAGATGATCTAGGTGACTCAAAGAAATATTTAGAAGAGGAAGGGAATCCTTATTCATTTGTTGGTATTGATAGAGATGGTAAAATTGCTTTTGATTTTGGTGTTTTTGGATTGCCTGAAACATTTATTATAAATAAAGATGGAGAAATAATTTTTAAACATACAGGACCATTAACAAAAAAAATTATAGATGATGAAATTTCAATACTTTTTTAAAATATTTTTTTTTCTCTTTATTTCTTTTTCTTTATACGCAAATGAAGGCATAAATAATAAAGTAAAAAAATTAACACTAGAATTAAGATGTATGACATGTCAAAATCAAAGCGTTCATGATTCTGACTCAGATTATTCCAAGGATGTAAAAAAATTTGTTAAAGAAAAATTTAAAGAGGGTTTAAACGAAACAGAAATAAAAAAATCTTAACAGAAAGGTATGGTGAGTATATTTTGTTCAAACCATATTTTAATACGAAAAATCTATTTTTATGGCTTTTTCCTTTTATTTTAGTAATTTTATCGATGATAATTTTGCTAAAGAATTTAAAAAAAACTAAAACAAAGTAGTATTTAAATTGTATTTTTTCATTTTGAATATATTGATTCTTTATAAATATATAAATTACTTTCCTAAAGTAATACACAAGGAGGAAGTGTGAAAAAAATTTTATTAGTCTTATTCTCATTAAGTTTATTAAGCTTAACAACGATAAGCAATGCTAAATCTATAAGAATTGGTACTGAGGGGGCTTATCCTCCTTGGAATAATCTTAACTCAGCAGGGGAACTTGAGGGTGCTGAGATTGATTTTGGTAATGAAGCTTGTGCAAGAATGGCTGTTGATTGCGAGTGGGTAACTCAAGATTGGGATGGTATAATACCTGCTTTACTTCAAGGAAAATATGACATTATTATTGCAGGAATGTCTATTACTGAAGAAAGAAAAGAAAAAGTAAATTTCACTAATGGATACATGACTGATGGTGCTAGATTTGCTGTTATGAAAGGTAGTGGACTTGAAGGTTTGTCAGTAGCAAAATTTACTGGTGGAATAAACAAAGTTAACCTGAATAATGCTGGTGGAAAAGAACAAGCTGCGATTGGACAGCTTATTGCAGCCATGAATGGTGCTACTGTTTGCGTACAATCTTCTACAATACATCAAAATTTTCTTGAAAAACATATGTCTGGAGCTGTTAAGGTTAGATTATATCAAAGTGTTGATGATCACAATTTAGATCTTCGAGCAGGAAGATGTGATGCGGTTCTTGCAGATGTAGGATCTATAATTGACTTTATGGAGTCTGGCGGAGGCGTTAATGTAGCTTTCACAGGACCTACTTTCTCCGGTGGTGTTTTTGGAGATGGTGTTGGTGGAGCTATTAGAAAAGAAGATGGGGATATTTTAGAAATGTGGAATAAAGTTATCGCTGAAATGTCTGCTGATGGCACAACTGCAGAAATAACCAAAAAATGGTTCGGTAGAGATATCTCGATGTAATTTAAAAATAAATACAATAGAAATTAGGCGGCAATTGCCGCCTTTTTTTTATTTATTTGTAAACTTATAGTTGAGTAAATAAATGAATACAATAATAACAATTCTATGAATTCTCTTTTGGGCTTAATAATTCAGATAATTAATCTCTATCAATTTATTTTATTAATATACATTATTGCAACGTGGTTATTAAATTTTAACATTATTAATTCATCAAACCGTTTTGTTTATAGTATTATGGAGGCTATGTATCGTCTTTGTGAGCCTAGTTTGAATTTAGTTAGAAGATATGTTCCTAACTTTGGAACAGTTGATATATCTCCAATAGTCGTTTATTTAGGTTTATGGTTTATTAAGAGTTTATTAATCGAATATTGGCCGAGGTAAAATGTCTAAAATAATTAGTGGGAAAGAAATTGCTCAAGATCTGAGAAATAAACTAAAGAAAGAAATCTCTGAATTAAAAAATAAAACTGGTAAAGTGCCTGGGTTGGCCGTAGTTCAAGTTGGTAATGTTGCTGCAAGTAGTGTGTATGTTAAAGCAAAAACAAAGAGTGCAATTGAGGTTGGTATCGAAGTTATTGATCATCATTTACCTGAAGAAACAACTGAAGCTGAACTATTAAAGATAGTAGGTAATTTAAATAACCAAAATAACGTTAATGGAATACTAGTGCAGCTACCACTCCCAAAGCACATCAACGAACAACTTGTTCTAGATAGTATTCATCCAGATAAAGATGCTGATGGATTTCATCCTCTAAATGTTGGGAAATTATCGATTGCAAGCCATAACGATGAAAACCTACTGATACCCTGCACTCCTTATGGGTGCTTAATAATGCTTAAAGGTTTAGGGGTTAATTTGTCTGGAAAAAATGCAATTGTGATTGGAAGATCAAATATAGTTGGAAAACCAATGGCTCAGTTATTATTAAAAGAATCCTGTACAGTTACAATAGCTCACTCAAGAACAAAAAATATTGAAGAAATATGTAAAAATGCCGATATTGTTGTTGCTGCTGTTGGCAGGCCGAAAATGGTTAAAGGTGATTGGATTAAAAAAGGAGCAATTATAATTGATGTGGGAATTAATCGTATAACAATCGAGGTTGAGGGAGAAATTAAAAATAAACTTGTTGGAGATGTTGATTTTGATGAAGCATCAAAAAATTCGTCAGCAATTACTCCAGTGCCTGGCGGTGTAGGACCAATGACAATTGCATGTCTTTTAAGAAATACAACAATTGCTTTTAAAAACAAAAATCGATAATAGAGTTTTACTTTAAAATTAATTTAACTTTTTCTTCTAAATAATTGATTTTGATATGTTGTCTTGCTTTTTCACAATGATCACAAACATAACCAATTGCACCACAGGGTGAACCAGAGTCATCATAATAAATATTTTCATGCTTATCATAACCAGTTGATTGAGGACTTATCCAACCACCAAAATAGATTAATGCTTTTTTATTAAGAGCGGCAGCTGCATGACCAAATCCACCTTCATTTCCTAAATACATATCGCAATTATTGATCACTGCGCATGCTGTTCTAAAATCAAATTCATTCTCAGAATAAAAAACACCATCTATATTTACTGCTGTTTCATGAACTGATTGAATAATTAAATATTCTTCTTTCAGTTTTTGTATTAATTTTTTCCAGTTTTCTTCACCCCAATTTTTATTATGCATTTTATGCGAATAAAATTCATGATTTTGCTTTGTAGAATAAGACTCAAAAAAAATTATACCCTTATGTTTAATATCTCTATTTTTTGACCAAAAAATATTAGCATTTTTTAAAATGTTTTTTGCATCACTTACTTCTTTTGCTGAAAAATATATTTTTCCAGGGATCGGTTTGAAATCAGTTCTCCAAAACAAGTTATTGTCATTACATTTTGAATAATTTATGTAAAAACGATTTTCGTCATTATAATTTATAAAATGAACAGGTTTTTTCCTATCAATTTTGTCTGATGGGGTAATATTTGGGTTATTTAAATATATGATAGAATCAAAAACTAAATTTTTTTTTAAATCACCAATAACTATTTGTTTGTCAGGGTGTTTCGTATGTTCTTGATCGACTATTCCAGTGATCATCAAATCATCACCTAAACCCATATCTTTATTTTTTTAATCTTAAGGAAGTAATTTTAATAAAACCCTCAGCATCTTTTTGCTCATAATCTCCTGCTTCATCAAAAGAAACAAGTGAAAGGTTGTATTTGCTATAAGGAGACCTTCTTCCAACCACAATTACATTTCCTTTTATTAATTTAATTTTAACATCACCAGTTACTTTTTTTTGAGTAGAGTCAATTAGTTCTTGCATTGCTTCTCTTTCAGAAGAAAACCATAAGCCATTATAAATAGTTTCAGCATATTTAGGCATTATCTCATCTTTTATATGAGCCTCTCCCCTGTCTAATGTTATGCTCTCGATTGCTCTATGTGCTTTTGCTAATATTGTTCCTCCTGGAGTTTCATAAATCCCTCTTGATTTCATACCAACAAACCTATTTTCAACAATATCTTCTCTGCCAATTCCATGCTCACATCCATAATTATTAAGCTTAGCTAAAAGTTCATGGGGTTTTAGTTTTATTTTATTTATTGCTACAGCATCGCCCTTGTCAAAAGAAATTACAATTTCATCATGCGTGTCCTTAGAATCTTTGATTGATTTAGTTCTTGAATATACATACTCAGGAGCTTCCTCCCAAGGATCCTCTAAAATCTTTCCCTCTGAAGATGTGTGCAGAAGGTTAGCATCTGTACTAAAAGGTGACTCTCCTCTTTTATCTTTTGCTATAGGTATTTGATGTTTTTCTGCAAAATCTATTAACTGATTTCTTGAATTTAATTCCCATTCTCTCCACGGAGAAATAACTTTTATTTTAGAATTATTCGCATAATAACCTAATTCAAATCTGACCTGATCATTACCTTTACCTGTTGCTCCATGAGCTACTGAGTCTGCACCAACTTGTCTAGCAATTTCAATTTGTCTTTTTGCAATTAATGGTCTTGCTATAGCTGTTCCTAAAAAATATGTTCCCTCATAAATTGCATTGGCTCTAAACATTGGAAAGACATAATTTTTTACAAAATCTTCTCTTAAATCTTCAATAAAAACTTCTTTAACACCTAGAGATTCTGCCTTACCTCTTACAGGTGATAATTCTTCTCCTTGTCCTAAATCTGCTGTAAATGTTACAACTGGGCACTGATATTTTTCTTGAAGCCATTTTAATATTACGCTTGTGTCTAAACCGCCAGAATAAGCTAAAACAATTTTTTTAGGCATCTTAACAATCTTTATTTAATTTATTGATAGCTGATGTAAATCCCTTTAAAGTATAGGTATCATTTGTTATTGTTCCTCTGTTTGACTGACCACTAAGCACTAACTCTAAACCTTTTTTCATTGCATAAATAACCTTCTCATCATCATCAGTCCATGCTGTCTCAGATGAATCATCTGTTGAATAAAACTTAAAAGAGGTTTTATCAATTTTCATAACTATATCTTTTTCTAAATTATATTGGTAACCTATCTCTACTTGAACAATGTTTTCATCACTACCAATTATTTTATATACAAGTATGTAATTTTCTCCTCTTTTTTTTGTTTCTGATAAATCTGAATTAATAGGAAGAGACCCAATATAGCACCAATCATTATTTTTTGTCAAAGTCCATGAACCCTTTTCTAGTGCAAATAAATTACCTGAAACACTAAAGAGTAAGATAATAGTAAGAGTTAATAAGATTTTTTGCATGATTATATTTATATTTATTATAATAATCTACTATAGTAATAAATTTTAGGATTGTTAATATAATATATGGAAAATACAAAAATTAATGATCTTTTAAAAAAAGTATCTGAGGGAAGAAATGAGATTGCATTTTCTGAAATATTTGATTTTATTGCCCCAAAAATAAACGCATATTACATTCAAAATAATTTAAGTATTGAACAGGCAGAAGAATTAACCCAGGAGGTAATGAGTACTATATGGTTAAAGGCAGAGCTCTTCGATCCAGAAAAATCAAAATTTATAACATGGTCATTTACCATTGCTAGAAATAAAAAAATTGATTTTTATAGAAAAAATCAAAAAAATGTCGCTAATGAAGAGGATATCAGGGACTTTTTATATACTGATAATAAATCAGATGATTATGAAATAGAGTCTACAATTAAAGAAATTACTAAAGATCTAGATGAAAATCAGAAAAAATTGATAAAAATGAGTTTTTTTGAGCAAAAAAGTCATAAAAATATCGCTAGAGAGCTTGAAATTCCCTTAGGTACAGTTAAATCTAGAATTAGAGCATCTTTAAATAAAATGCAGAAACATATACAATGAATACTACAGCTCAAAAAAACGAATTAATATTTGGTTATTCTAGTGGTAATCTCGGGGAGGCAAAATCCCTTTTTACATCAATGTACCTTTACCTTAACAGCTTCGCTGCAAAAAAAGCATCTGTTTTTGATAACATGCTTGCACAAAATTTTAATGATTTGGAAGGTGTTGGGCTTAAGAAGCTAAAGTATACTGATTGTATTAAAAACAATACCTCAAAAAAACAAAACAGTAATTTACCAAACAACCCTCTTAGTCGTATAATCGGAGATTTCAATCACATTGATTGGAAGACAATTTATAAGGGTTTTAAAGAATTTAAAATACCCGTAAATGATAACGACTCTGTAAAACTAATTAAAATGGATCCGGGTACTTCCGTTCCGCTTCATTCTCATAATGGTAAAGAATACATCTTAGTTATAGATGGTAGTTTTTGCGATGAATATGGTGAGTATAATAAGGGTGATATGCAAATTAATGATCAACAAATTAAGCATAATCCAACTGCTTGCAACACAAGTGGCTGTGTTTGTTTATCTATAACTGAAAATGATGTGATATTTTTTGGAAAATTTGGATCAGCTTTAAATCTTTTTACATTTATTAAATCTTTTTTTAAATAAGTAAGATTTTTGCTCTATAATAAACTATGAGCAAATTAACTACATCAATAACCCGTGGAAAAACGCTGGAGAGTCTACATGAAATCAAATGTTTCATCGGTTCACTTAACGGAAAAAAAATATTTTCAACTGATAATGAAAAGGATATGGTTTATCCAAGATCATCCATTAAAATTTTTCAAAGCATACCTTTTTCTTCCTCAAATGCAATAAAGCTCTATAATCTAAATAAAAAACAAATCGCTTTATCTTGTTCATCTCATAATGGTGAAAACTTTCACATAAGAGAATTAAAAAATTGGCTAGAGAAAGTTAATTTAAAAATTACTGATTTAAAATGTGGAATTCACAACCCTATACATCAACAGTCTTCTAACAAACTCTACTTATCTGGGAAGCAACCTAACCAGATTCATAACAACTGTGCTGGAAAACATTTAGCAATGCTGACAAGTTGTATAGTCAATAATTTTCCAATTAAAAACTACGTTGACTTTGATCACCCTCATCAAATAAATATAAGAAAAGTTTTTTCCAAATTTACAGAAGATATAATCTCTAAAAAAAATTACGGTGTAGATGGTTGCAGCGCCCCACAGTATGCTTTTACTATCGAAAAACTGGGTAAAGCATTATCTAACTTGTTAAATAGTTATAATGGTAATTTTGAATATACAGAAAATATTCAAACAATGATCAATGCCATACTTGCTAATCCCAAATTTATTGGTGGAAGTAACAACTTAGATAGTAATTTAATAAAAATTTCTAATAGAGCTATATTTTGTAAAGGAGGAGCTGAAGGAGTTTTTTTGTTTGTTCATCTAAAAAAAGAAATATTTGGCATTCTTAAAGTAAAAGATGGTAATGAGAGAGCCTTATCTTCCGCAATGTATACGTTATTGAAAAAATTTAAAATTTTAACCAAAGAAGAATTAGATCAATTTAATTCTTGGAATACAACTAACATGTATAACCATGCAAAAATAAAAGTTGGGAACATTAGAACTAAAATTGAATAAGTATTAAACAAACAGTAACAATTAAAGTGAGTGGCGTTCTTAATCTATAAAAAATAGGCCTATCATTCTTTTCTTTATAAATAAAATTATCCAGAATTAATTGAATAATAAATAATATTATAAGATAATTAATTACTTCATATGAATATAAAAACATTATTATCATTAGAACTGAAGTAAAACTTGGCATAAAGCCAATAAACAAAATCATAAGTGAAATATTTTTTTTAAGATTCCAATTAACAGCACCTATAAAAACAAATATAATTAATGAATATAAAATGAAAAAGTCTTTAACTATATTAGAATCTATAATTTCAAAAAAAAAATAATCAAACAAAATAAACAAAAATGGAAAAAGCCCTAAATAAGATAATACAAACTGAAAATTTATTTTTTTGAACATAAATGATTGAAGAAAAACATATTAAAGAAATAGAGATTTTATTAAATAAAGGAAAGATAATTCAATTCGAATTGTTACAAATTTCATTTGATATTGCCTGTATCAAAATAAAACTAGAAGATAATAATAAATTTATCGTTAAATATGGTGTTAAATCTCAAGAAGATTTTAATGCAATTGAATCAGAGGCTGAAAATCTTCAATATCTTAATAAAATATTTAATTTTTTTCCTAAATTAATAAACTCTAATAAAAATTGTTTAATAATTGAATTCTTTGAAAACGATGGC
>CABXEZ010000023.1 GCA_902511405.1 uncultured Alphaproteobacteria bacterium | reverse complement strand
ACCTCTTCCTACAGGTCCTGAATTGGCCAAAATAATTTATGATTAATGTTTGAGTTACAATTCTTTTTAGTTGGTATTATTCAGGGGGTTACAGAATTTTTACCAATTAGTTCATCTGGTCATTTAGTTTTATTTGCACAATTAACCAACTGGGAAGATCAAGGGTTATTTACTGATATTGCTGTTCATTTTGGAACTTTGTTTGCTGTTATAATATATTTAAGAAAAGATATTTATTATTTTTTTACAAATATTTTTGAATTTAAAATTTTCGAAGATCAAATAATTTTTAAAATTATTTTAGCAACATTTCCTGCAATCATATTAGGGTACTTTATTTATGATTACGTCAGTTTATATTTTAGAAGTATTCAATTAATTGCTTTATCAAGTATTGTATTTGCCATTATTTTATTTTTTGCTGATAGAGTCAAAATGGAAAGTAAAAGCTGGAATAGAATCACTTACATAGAAGCTCTTATTGTAGGATTATTTCAAGTCCTAGCATTCATTCCAGGTGCAAGTAGGGCAGGAGTGACTATTACAGGAGCGCGGTTATTAGGATATGATAGATTAAATGCGGCAAGATTTTCTATGATATTATCAATTCCCATCATTCTTGCATCAATGACATTGTCTTTAATCAATGTATTTAAAGATGAGTATGTAGAAGTTAATTTCTACCAATCATTTTCTGCAGCAATAATAGCATTTATTACCGCTTTGTTATCAATAACCTTCCTTATGAATTTTATTAAAAAGTTTAATTTTAATATTTTTATTATTTATCGGATATTATTAGGTATTTTATTACTATTATTATTTGCCTAAATCTAATACGCTAGTATATGAGTAATAATATTAAAAATTTAAGAGTAAAAGTAATTGTATGAATAAAGTATCTGGTGTTTATTGTGCTGCAATAACCCCTATAAACCAAGATTTCTCAGTAAATAAGGATTTGTATCTTAGGCATTGCCAATCACTTATGAGAAAAGGTTTGGATGGGGTAGTGTTATTTGGAACAAATGGTGAAGCAAGTAGCTTTTCATTTCAAGAAAAAATAGAATGTATTCAATTCTTAGTTGATAACAAAATTGATCCAAAAATCATTATTACTGGGACTGGCTCATCAAGTTTAAGAGAAGCAATAGAGTTAAATAAATTTTCTGAAAATATTGGAGTTAAAGCATCTCTACTTTTACCTCCATTTTATTTTAAGAATGTTACAGATGATGGGGTTCTAGATTATTATAGAAGAGTAATAGAAGAAACTGGAAATAATGAATTTAAATTCCTTCTTTATAATATTCCTCAGCATTCAGGAGTTACTATTAATTTTAACATTATCGAAACACTTTTAAAGCTCTATCCAAATAATGTTGTTGGACTAAAAGATTCTACTGGCAATCTCGATAACATGCTAAAAACAATTAAGTATTTTAATGGTTTTTCTGTTTTTTGTGGAAATGGAGCTTTGGCTTTACACACTTCAAAAAGAGGTGGTGCAGGTGCAATTACAGGTGATGCAAATATAACTGCAAAATTATTAAGTTTCATAATTCATAACTTTAAAGATGAAAAATCAATTCCAAACTTTGCTGATCTACAGTCCTTACTAGAAAATATAAGAAATGTTTTAGGTTCGCATGAACAAGTTAGTTTATTGAAAGCATATTATTCTGTTGCAGACAATATGCCTGAGTGGAATAAATTAATGCCGCCTTTAGTAAATATTGAAAATCCCTCAAACAATAAGCAGGTAATTGCTCTTTTAGATTTAGTGGGGCAAATAGATTCTCTAGTACCTTCTAGTTCTTGATACAAAATAGTTTTTTGCCCTTAGTGCAATAAAATCCTGAATAGGTTTTAAGAAAACAGCAAAACCAACACAATCAGTAAAAAACCCAGGTGTAATTAGTAGTAATCCTGAAATTAGTAAAAAGATTCCACCTTTAATTTCTTCAGTTGGCATCATTCCTTCTGACATGTTTTGACGGGCGTTAAATAAAAGGCTTAATCCTCTTTTTCTTACTAAAAAAATACCAACCAAGGCAGTAATTAAAATTATTGCAATAGTGTTTAGTACTCCAATATTCGAACCAACGGTAATAAAAATAGTAATTTCAAGAATAGGAATAATAATAAAAAATAAAAATATCATTAAGTAGAATTTGCTTCTTCGTCTTGCTGAATATTGATTTCAATTTGAGTTTCAAATTCTCTTAAGCGTTTATAGACACTTGCTAATTCAATAATTGTCGGCCAAGCCCTAAAGAGATATTGTAAAGATCCTTCAACTCTTCCAAAGGCACGAATAATTTGTTGCATCACACCTAAAGTCATAACGCCTGCAACAATGGCAGGAGCAAGAAAAATATATGCTGCTAATACATTGGCTTGGAGATAGGCTAATCTTCCTATGCTAAAATAAAGATAGTATAAATAGCTTTTAAAATGAATTGATCTAACACCATCAAAAAGTTCGTTTAATGTTTTAGGTCTTATCCCTCCGTCATCTTCAGCAATTACTAATATTTTTCTGTAAGCTGCTTCTTTTTTTTGAAGATCATATTCAATACCAACTAATCGAAGAACCCATGCTAAAATAATCATCAAAATTGTTCCACCTACAGCCCAGATAAAAGCACCTGAAACAAGACCATATTGCCAATCACCAAACCATAAGATTGGAATTCCAATGGATAATGTCATCAATAAAGGGAAAAATTCAATTAAGACCAAAACTGACTCTATCAGGCTAGTTCCTAAACCTTCCATAATTCTGCTAAATTTGATTGTATCTTCCTGAACCCTCTGACTTGCTCCTTCTATAGTACGCGCTTTGTCATAAACGCTATGATACCATTCAACCATCGCTGTTCTCCAGCGGAATAGAAAATGAGAGGTAAGGAAAGATATTGCTAAACCAAGTACAATGGACAGAACTGCTAGCTGAGCAAAACTAGCAAGAGAACCCATATATTCTTGCATAGTAATAGCATTAGGCGTGCCCAATGCTTTTTGAATCATATCATAAAATTCACCAAACCATTCATTTATTAAAACATCAATTTGAACTTGAACCCATATTGAGGTTAAAATAACTACTGAACCTATGTATGCCCACGCATACCATTTTGGATTAGTGAAGAATTTAAACATTGTTATTTATATATGATTAATTTGATTAAATTAAAGAATATTTACATTACTTCAAAAACTCATCAACCTCAACCTGATAGGACTCAACAAGTCTATTTGTTTCATTAGCCATTCCCACTACAGCTATTAACTCTTTTAACATTTTATCAGACATTCCTTTTTTCTTAGCAGCAGCTGTGTGAGATCTAATGCAGTATTCACAACTATTTGTCATAGAAACCGCTATATATATCATTTCTTTTGTAAGTGGGTCTAAAGCTCCTTTTTTCATGATATCTCTAAGGGAATTCCAAGTTCTCTCTAGTGTATCTTGGTCATTGGCGATGGTTTTCCAAAAATTTGGAATCGCTTTAATTTTTCTTTCTTTTTTTATGCTGTCAAAGACTTTCTTTACTTTGCCTTTAGCTTTGGTTTCTTCAATAGGGGTAAAAATTGTCATACACTCTCCTTAATTGGAGACTATCATAAATTAGAAAGGATAAAGATTAAAGCTGGTTATTTTTTCTTTTGACGTCTTTTATTACGTCTGTATTTAGATCCTCTTTTTCGACGACCACGATGTTTTTTTGGATAACCCATATTTAAGAAGGTTTATACGAATTCTTAAGATTAAGTCAAAGGCTAATAATGCCAATCTTTAGCTTCATTAAATAAAAAATCTCTAAAAACCTCTAATCTACGATCATTTTTAAAAGCTTCTGTGTAAACAAAGTAAGTTTGATAGGAAGGACCTTCAACATTTGGGAGAACTCTAACTAAATGCGGTTTATTTGCTACCATATAATCTGGAAGGGAAGCCAGACCCGCACCTTTTTCAACAGCTAATGACATACCATAAATACTATTAACTCTAAACTTTGGTCTTCTCTTTGTCCCTTCTTTGCCTAACTTTAGTATCCAATCTATATTGGAGATTGGTGAAGGTAAACCTGATCCAAAACAAATAAGGCTATGCTTATCTAAATCATTTATGTTTCTTGGAATGCCAGAGGATTGTAAATAGTCTGAAGATCCATAAATGTGATTATGAAAGTTAACAAATTTTTTAAAAATCAAATTTGCTTGAGTGGGTTTTTTGACACGAACTGCGACATCTGCAATTCTGCTTGATAAATCAACTTCTTCATCTGACATAATAATACTTACCTCCATGTCAGGAAACTGATTAGTAAACTTATTTATTCTGGGGGTTAACCAAGTAGAACCAAATCCAACTGTTGTACTTATAGTAAATTTACCAGCAGGTTTAGTTTTCTTATCAATAAGTTTTTTTTCAAAACTAGAAACTGAGGTATTAATTTGACTAACTGTATTAAATAAATTTTCTCCTTGTTCAGTTAATCGCACACCTTTTTGATGACGAATAAATAAAGGTGTTTTTAAATCATATTCAAGATCTTGAATTTGCCTACTAAGAGCAGACTGACTGATATTTAATTTTGCACTAGCTTTGGAAATACTTTTTGAGATAGCAATTTCATAAAATGATTTTAATTTATCCCAGTCCATTATCTCAAAGAATCGATCAATGTTTTATAATTGTCTTTATTGCCAGAAAAAATGTAAGATCCAGCAACCAATACATCTGCTCCACTATTTTTACATATTTGTGAAGTCTCTTTATTGACTCCGCCGTCAATTTCAATTTCAAAATTTAGTTTTTGTTGGTCTCTTATATTTTTTAATTCAATAATTTTTGACACTTCTGAATCCATAAATTTTTGACCGCCAGCTCCAGGAACGACTGTCATTACAACAACTAAATCTATGAGCTCTAAATATTTAGTGACATTTGCTACTGTAATATTTGGATGAATGGCTATTCCTGCTTTGCAGTTTTTATTTTTAATATTTTTTATTATTTCAAGAGCTCTATCATCTGCTTCTGGGTGGAAGCTTATTATATCTGCTCCCGCTTCAATGAAATTATTTATATATTTTTCAACTGGACTAATCATAAGGTGAACATCGAGTATTTTATTTGTAACAGGCCTTAAAGATTTTACAATATTAGGTCCAAACGTAATATTAGGCACATAATGCCCATCCATTACATCAATATGTATATATTCTGCTCCATTAGCATCAACTAATTTTACTTCATCTTTTAAATTAATTAAATCGACCGCTAATATTGATGGAGCAATTTTAATCATCTTGAATCTATTTATATAATATATATTAAACTTTCATAATGAAAAATTTTGTTAAAAAAAAATGGGGCTCTTACGAAGTCATTAATGAAGGTAAAAGGTATACCGTAAAAAAATTAATAGTTGAGTCAGACGGTCAACTTTCATTACAAAGCCATAATGGTCGCTCTGAACATTGGCTTGTAGCTCAGGGAGAAGCAGAAGTAATTATTAATGATGAAACTTTTAATTTAACCGAAAATCAACATATATTTATTCCTCAAGGAGCAAAACATCGATTAGCGAATAGGGGAGATCAAAACTTAATTGTTATTGAAATGTGGTTTGGAGAGCTTCTTGATGAAAATGATATTAAGCGTTATGAAGATTAATGATTATTAATACCCCAGTTTCATTAGGTGAGTTAGTTGATAAAATATCAATTTTGCACATCAAAAATATTAATATTAAAGATGATGAAAAATTAAAACTCATTAGAGAGGAGCTAGAATTACTTAATCAAACTCTCAATAAACATATTAAGAAAAATGATATTCAAAAATATTTAGACTCACTAATTGAAATTAACTCAAAATTATGGGCAATTGAAGATGATATACGTGATTGTGAAAGAAACAAAAAATTTGATCAAACTTTTATTGATCTTGCAAGATCTGTATATTTTACTAATGATAAAAGATCTGAGGTAAAATTAGAAATAAATATGAAATTTGGATCAAAAATTATTGAAGTAAAATCTTACGAAGAATATTAATTAAGCCAACCTCTTTACACTAGTTTCAATTAATTTAATCAATGCTTCTTTATATTCATTATCATTGAATATAGTTAGTGAGTCAATTGCAATATCAGCAAAATGATTAGCTCTAATCAAAGTATCCTCTATACATTTATATTTTATTAGTAATTCTTTTGTTAATTTAAAATTATTTTGATCTTCTTTTGGATTGGAGATTACATTTTGCAGAAATTTTTTTTCTTCATTATTTGATCTTCCATAAGCAAGAATAATAGGCAGGGTTATTTTACCTTCTTTGAAATCGTCTCCAATATTTTTACCCATTGTTTTGGAGTTTGATGAGTAATCTATTGCATCATCAATTAACTGAAATGCCATCCCAAAATTAGTTCCAAATGATTTTAGCGCCTGATGTTCATTATCTTTTGCTCCTCCGCTTATGCCTCCAACTTGACATGCTGCACTAAATAATGAGGCAGTTTTCCCATTAACTACTTGGAAATAGGTATCTTGATTCATTTCTAAATTTTTATCATTACTAATTTCAAGAACTTCACCTTCAGAAATTACAACACTTGTATCTGATAAAATTTTTAAAGTTTCCATATTTCCATACTTAGTCATTAATTGAAAAGATCTACTAAAAAGAAAATCACCTACTAAAACACTTGTTTTATTTCCCCAAACTTCATTAGCAGTTAAATTACCTCTTCTATCTTTACTTAAATCCACTACATCATCATGTAATAGAGTCGCTGCATGAATAAACTCTACAGCTGCAGCTAAACCTATATGATTAATACTCTTAAGGGATTGTTTATTTAATATATGAAAACATGAGGTAGTAAGTAAGGGTCTTAAGCGTTTTCCACCCGATAAGATTAGGTATTTGCCAATCTCCTGAATTAAAGGGACCGAACTGTCTAATTTTTCTAAAATTAAAGTATTAATAGATTGTAAATCTTCCTTACATAAAAAGGATAAATTTTTAACTGCTTCGTTAAAATCTTCTTTGTTTTTATGTATAGGAATGATTTTTGCCATATCCGAGATATAGTTCAATTTTAATTAATTAATAGATATTTGTAACTTCGATAAAATTTTTTTTCTAAAATTCAATTAATTGATCACTTTTAACCTTTAAGTAAAGATTAACTTTTGCTATTAGGTCTTGTGTTTAAGAGATTTTTTTCAAAAGATATTAATATTCCAACATTAAGATTATCGGGTGTTATAGGACAGGCTGGTATAGCAAGATCAGGATTAACAATTACCGGAATAGAAAAGTTAATTGATAAGCTTTTCGCTGATAAAAAATCACCTGCAGTTGCTTTAATAATTAATTCTCCAGGAGGCTCTCCAACACAATCTTCATTAATTGCAGAAAAAATCATTAATTTAGCAAAAGAAAAAAACAAAAAAGTATATGCATTCGTGGAAGATGTAGCAGCTTCCGGTGGTTATTGGTTGGCCTGCTCAGCTGATGAAATTTATTTAGACTTAAATTCTATCGTTGGATCAATAGGAGTCATTTCACCAGGATTTGGTTTTGTAGATCTTATTAAAAAAATGGGAATTGAAAGAAGAGTTTATACTTCTGGAAAAAGTAAAAGTTTTTTAGATCCATTTAAGGAAGAAAAAAAAGAAGATATTGACCGTTTAAAAAACATCCAAGAACAAATTCATGAAAATTTTATTGATTATGTTAAAAAAAGAAGAGGAGCAAAACTTACAAGCTCTAATGAAGATGAAGTATTTTCTGGGTTATTTTGGGTAGGAAAAAAAGGTGTTGAGTTGGGTTTAGCTGATGGAGTTGGCTCAATTAATGAAGTGATTAAAGAAAAATTTGGAAAAAAAGCTAAAATTAAAATTATTGATCAAAAAAAATCTTTTTTACAAAAACGTCTCTCATCTTCTATAAATAGTGATGATATTTTTAATAGACTGGAAGAGATGATAATGTGGTCTAGATATGGTTTATAATGAAACTCATTGTTTTAATTGGATCAATATTATTTATTTTTCTGTTATTTAAAATTTTATCTGAAAGAAATAAAATTAATACCAGCTCAAAGAAGCAAAATGAAACGACTATTGATTTAGAAAAAGACCCAAAAACAAAAGAATATAAACCAAAGGAATAAATGACTGCAAACTCGATGGAGGAATTAGTCTCTTTATGTAAAAGAAGAGGATTTATATTTCAATCTAATGATATTTATGGGGGTATAAAAGGTCTGTATGATTATGGACCAATGGGTGTTGAATTAAAAAATAATTTAAAACAAGCTTGGTGGAAGTCGATGGTTTATGAAAGAGATGATATTGAAGGATTAGACGCCTCTATTCTTAGTGCGCCTGTTGTATTACAACAATCAGGTCATGAAGATACTTTTACAGACCCTTTAGTTGATTGTAAAAGCTGTAAATCCAGATGGAGAGCAGATCAGTTAAATGATAATACTTGTCCTGAATGTAAGTCTAAGAACTTAACTGATCCAAGACCATTTAATTTGATGTTTAAAACAGCAATAGGACCTGTTGATGATGGCTCTTCTTTTGCTTATTTAAGACCGGAGACATGTCAGCAAATATTTACTAATTTTAAAAATATTACTGACTCAACGAGTAAGGTAGTGCCTTTTGGTATAGCTCAAATTGGTAAAGCTTTTAGAAATGAAATTACCCCAAGAAATTTTATTTTTAGAGTCAGAGAATTTGAACAAATGGAATTAGAATTTTTTGTAAAGCCAGGATCTGATGATGAATGGCATAAATATTGGGTCGATAAAAGAATTGAGTGGTGGGAAAAGCAAGGTGTAAGTAAAGAAAATCTACACCCCGTAGATGTTGAGCAGGGTGAATTATCACATTATTCAAAAGCTACAGTAGATATTATGTATGCATTTCCTCACGGCAAAGAGGAGCTTGAAGGAATTGCTAACAGAACTGATTTTGATTTAGGTTCGCATACTAAAAATCAAAAAGATTATAACATTAGTTCAGATGTTAAAAAAAATGAACATTCTACTACAAAATTAGGAGTACAAAATTTGGAAGAAAAAACTTCATATATACCCTATGTTATTGAGCCTTCGGCAGGCGTTGATAGAGGACTTCTTGCTATTCTTAATGAGGCTTACACAGTAGAAGCTTTAGAAAGTGGAAATTCACGAACAGTTCTGAAATTAAAACCACACCTATCACCTATTAAAGCGGCAGTTATTCCTTTGAAAAAAAATAATGATGAAATTGTTTCAAAAGCAAAAGTTATTAAAAATGAATTACAAAATCTTGGAATGGGAAGAGTAATTTTTGAAAATTCTGGAAATATTGGAAAAAATTACAGACGTCATGATGAAATTGGAACTCCAATTTGTATTACTGTAGATTTTGAAACATTAGAGGACGACTCTGTAACTGTTAGAGATCGTGACTCAATGACTCAAGAGAGAGTATTGATAAAAGATCTAAATCAATATTACCAAAAATATTTCATTAAATAAAATTTTAGTATTATGAAAATTATTAACGACATAATGGCAACTAGGCTGTTATTTTTTATAATGGCCTTTTTTGTTGGATTATGGACTATAAGAATTCCGACAATTAAAGATCAAATTAATACTGATTATTTTGGAATTGGTTTGGTTATGGCAACATTCGCTATTGGCTCAATTATTGCCATGGTTTTTGCTAATAATGTAATAAAAATGAGCTCTGCTCGAACAGTTCTTTTATATACAAGTATTTTACAAGCAATTTTATGGCTTCCAACTCCATTTATTTCTTCATTACAAATGTTTATGTTTTTTTCATTTATTTTTGGTCTTTGTTATGGAAGTTTTGAAATCAGTTGTAATCTTTATGCATCTAATCTTGAAAAAAGAGAAAAAAAATCAATGATGTCAGGCTTCCACGCTTTTTGGAGTTTTGGAGTTTTAACTGGGTCGATTGCAACAAGTTTATTTCTTGAGTGGGATATAAGTTTTTTAAACAATGTTTTAATTTATGTAATAATACTTTTACCACTAAATGTATTTATTGTTTTAAGGCTTTACGAAGATCAGATTGAAAATAATAAAAATCAACATTCTATCTTTTTTATATGGCCACTTCTTATTTTTTTATTAGCATTAATTGCTATGGTTAATGCTCTTACGGAAGGGAGTGTAGATGCTTGGGGCGCTCTTTACATGAGAGATTTTATCAAAGTAGACGGTTTTTTAATTGGGTTAGCAACAGTAAGTTTCAATATTTTCATGGTAATAGGAAGGCTAAGTGGAGATTGGATACGTGATAGGATAGGTGTTTACAATTTTTTAACTATACTTTTTATTATATCAATTATCAGTCTGTATACGTTGTATTCATTTGATAGTATTATTGCGGCTATATTTGGTTTTGCTTTATTGGGAATTGGAACATCTGCAATAGTTCCTATTGCTTATAGCTTAGCTGGTAAAGCAGAAGGTATAGATAGTGGAACCGCAATCGCAATTGTTTCTATTGCAGTTTATGGGACGTTTATGGGAGCTCCTGCTACATTGGGAATAATAGCAAATACCTATGGAGTAAATGCTATATTTTTCCCGATCATGATTATATTTTTATTTGTCTTGCCCATTATATTTGCATCAAGAAGGCTTTTTATAAAATAAATTCTAATATTAGACCTTCATTTGTTTTAATTTGTTTTTTTGTAACTATTTTCTTATTGGCTAATTCTATTTTTAACATAGCGAGCACAAAGTTATTTTTAATACTTATGATTTTGCCAAACTCACTTTCATTAACTTTTATGAGTTGACCAACTATTGCTGAACCATCTTTAATTTCTAAGGAGTAAATTTTCTTTTTTAATAAAGCTCTATACTTCATTCTTGCTGTAATTTCTTGACCAACATAACAACCTTTGTCCCAAGAAATTGAATTAAGATTTTCAAAATTATTTTCCAATAATAAGGATTTATTTTCTTCTAAATCATAATGTGAGAGAGGAACCAGGTTTTGAATTAATATCTCATGATATTTTTCCTCACTAATATTATTAAAGTCATCTAATATTTTAGGATCCTTTTTTTGATGAATTAATTTTAAACCAATATTTACATTCCTTGGGTCAATATTAAAAATTAGAGTATCTTGATCTTTTTGTAGATCTCCAAATACAGAGTATGAATATAGATTATATACTTCTTTTATATGTATTTTTGACCTAAGCTTATAGAGGTTTAATTTTTTTAATAATTTTTCAAAAAAAAATGAGTGAGTTTCTAGTAAATATTTTTTATATTCCTTAAAAATAAAGAAATCTGATAGGAATTTTCCCTGAGGGGTTAGCAAGCATGAATAAAGAAAATTATCTTTAGAGCACTGATTAATATCATTTGTAATTAAGTTTTGAAGAAATTCGTTACTATCCTCACCTTCAATTGATAGAAATCGAGAATTACTGTTTTTATAAAAGTATGGCACAGTCATCTTATAAGATATATATGCTAATTAGAAAATTGTAATGAAATTCCTGTGAAAATTTTATTTATTTGCTCAAACTTAATTGGTGATACAATCCTTTCCTCGGGCGTAATCAATCATTTTATTCATCAAAACCAAGATTCAGAACTAACATTTGTTGTAGGTCCAACTGCAGCTCCTCTGCTGAAAAACTATAAGAATATAGAAAATATAATTATTTTTAAAAAAAGAAGATTAAACCTTCACTGGTTAGATATATTCAAAAAAACTTATAGAATAAAATGGGATATTATTGTTGATTTTAGATCCTCTGTATTGTCGCTTTTACTTAAAAATAAAAAAAAATATATTTTTAAAAAACTTCATAATATTCATCATATAGAGCAATTAAATTCATCTTTTGGCTTTGAATGTTCAAATTTATTTATACCTACTAGTGATGATGAAGCAAATAAAGTGAATAATGATTTAGATAGTTCATTTAAACATATCGTTATTTTTCCTGGTGGTAATTGGACTCCAAAATTATGGTCAGCAGAAAACTTTAATGTAACTATGAAGCTCTTAATTGATAAATATGATAAAATTAAATTTATACTAGTAGGTTCTTTAAAGGAGAAAAATAAATTTTATAATCTATTAGTTAAAGATATTAACGAAGACTTAATAATAGATTTATTTGGATATAACTTAACTTTAACATCGGCTTACATGAAAAAAAGTGACATTTTTATTGGGAATGACTCAGGACTTATGCATTTAGCTGTAGCAAGCAAACTTAGGGTTATATCTTTATTTGGACCAACAAATGATACAGTGTATGGTCCTATTGGTGATAAGAATATTGTAATTAGAACTAAAGAAAATTATGATTATTTTAAGTCTTTAAAAATTAACGAAGCTAAATCGTACATGAACTCAATTAAATCAGAAATTGTATTCAAAGAATGTGAGAAAATTATTAATGAAAACTTCAATTAACATTATTCAACCTGATGATTGGCATGTTCATTTTAGAGAGGGAGAGATGCTCAAAGTGGTTACAAAATACTCTGCTAGAGTTAATAGAAGATGTATTGCAATGCCAAATACAACAACACCAATTACTTCATCAATTCAGGCCATTAACTATAAAAAATTAATTGAAAGCAACTCTAACAGTATAAACTTTGAGGCTCTAATCCCATGTTATTTAACAAATAGTCTTAATATTGATGATTTTACTTACGCATTACAAAAAAAAATTTTTGTTGGAGGAAAATTATATCCGAGTAATGCAACAACAAATTCTCAACATGGCGTAACTGACATTAAAAAAATATATAATATTTTTGAAATTATGGAAAAAGAAAATAGTGTTTTACTTATACATGGTGAATTAAACAGAGATGACATTGATATTTTTGATAGAGAAAAATATTTTATTGATGAAGAGCTATATCAAATTAGAAATACTTTTAAAAACTTGAAGATTGTCTTAGAACATGTTTCAAGTGATTATGGTGTCGATTTCGTAAATTCTAATCAAAATATAGCTGGAACTATCACACCTCATCATATGTTATTAACAAAAGATGATGTATTTAAAAATGAGGATATAAACCCTCATCATTATTGTATGCCTGTAGTAAAAAATGAAAAAGATCTTATTGCTCTCAGGAAAGCTGCTTGTTTTGATAACAATAAGTTTTTTTTAGGAACAGACTCAGCTCCTCATCACACAAACGATAAAGTACAGAATCAATCTTTAAAACCTGGTATATTTTCTTCACCATGTTCAATAGAGTTGTATGCAACTATTTTTGAAGAAGAAAACGCATTAGGCAATTTAGAACAATTTTCCTCAATTAATGGACCTTTATTTTATGGTTTAGAGATTAATAAAGAAACTTTAACTTTAGACAAAAGAAGTAAGGAGATTAATGAATTTACTGAAGAAGGTAATATAAGGATAAAAAATTTTTCCATAGATAAAAAAATTAATTGGAAAGTTTTATAAATAAAAGTATAGGAATAATATGAGTATTGGAACAAAAATATATACCTGGGTGTATGGCAAACTTGTTGGCACTGATGATGTAGGCAATAAGTATTATTCCAATAGTGAAAACCACAAAGATTTAAATGCAAAAAGATGGGTGATGTTTAACGGAGAAATTGAAGCGTCAAAAATACCGCCTCATTGGCATGCGTGGTTGCACAAATCAATTGACGAGCCTCCACTTAATTATTCACATAAATACCCATGGCAGAAAGATCACAAACCTAATATGACTGGAACTAAAGATGCACATTTCCCCCCATCTAACCCTTTATCAAAAGACTATAAGCCAGATCATGTAAAGGCTGATTATGAATCTTGGTCTCCTTAAATTTTTTTTTATAATACTCTTCTATTCACACCCAGTATGGTCAGAACCTGTACAAAAGCAATATGCAAATTTTAAACTTCTAGACAAAATATCAAATAAACTAGTAGAAAAAAGTATTAAAGTTAATGAATCTGACTTAATTGAAACTCTCAATATTCAAGTTTTTTCATGTTTCACTGAACCGCCAAATGAAATACCAGAAGATTATGTATTAATAGACGTGAAAGATAATTTTCAAGAGCAAGAAATATCAATTTATAGAGGTTGGATGATATCTTCATCACCCGATGTAACACCCCTTGAACATCCTATTTATGATTTATGGTTATTAGGCTGCAGTAATGATAATACCTCTTGAAAATTTTCTATAGAGGTAAAAACTCTGTTATCATTAATACTCGCAGTAAGTTTTTCTAAATAAATTTTGTTTTTGATTTCAAATGCTCCAAATTGAATTAAGTGCTCATTATAAAATTGAGAGTCAAGTATAGAGAATGAATTTTTTTTTAGAATCGCAATTAAATAAAGTAAGCAAAATTTGCTTGTATTTGATAATTCACTAAACATACTTTCCCCAAAAAAACATCCACCAATATGTACTCCATATAATCCAGCAATTAGTCGATTTTGATCATAACATTCCACACTATGAGCCATTTTCTCGTAATGTAAATTTATGTAAGAGTCTAATATTATACTGTTTATCCATGTTCCATTATCTTTTCGATTAGCTAATTGGCATTTGGAAATAACACTTTCAAAATTATTATTTATTTTAAAAGTAAAAGTATTTTTTTTAAATAATTTAAATAATTTTTTAGGAACATGAAAGTTATTAATTGGAATTAAAAATCTCTTTTTAGGTTGGTATA
This sequence comes from uncultured Alphaproteobacteria bacterium, assembly GCA_902511405.1. Lineage (GTDB taxonomy): Bacteria > Pseudomonadota > Alphaproteobacteria > HIMB59 > CACPNW01. The sequence continues at coordinate 102 of CABXEZ010000023.1, read as the reverse complement.
AATTAATAACTTCAATGTCAGCATTATCAGCCATTGGAAAAAGGCCTTTTTTATAAAAATCTAATAAATTTGAAACAGGTATTATTTTGCTCAATTGAAAGT
>CABXEZ010000022.1 GCA_902511405.1 uncultured Alphaproteobacteria bacterium | reverse complement strand
TATCAGCAGTTCTTATTTTTCCTCCAGCCACCCAAACTTCACAATTGGGAGAGTGAGAAACTATATTAACAATATTTATATTGTTGGTTATTATTTTTAACCCTTTCCTAGCGCTTACTAAGGTTTTAGCTACTTGCTCAGTTGTGGTGCCTATGTTTAAAACTATAGAAGAATTATCGCTGATAATATCGCAAACTCTCTCAGCAATTGCAATTTTTTCTTTTTCAGCAATTGCTTGTCTTGAAAAGTGATTTACATTGCTAATTCCTGATTGAAAAAATGCACCTCCATGAGTTCTAGATAAATAGAGATTGTCAGATAAGAAGGCTAGATCTCTTCTAATTGTTTGATGTGTAACTTGAAATTTTTCTGATAAATTTTCAACTGTCACAAAGCCGTTTTCTCTTGCGTAATCGATAATGTCTTGTTGTCTTTTATTAACTGGAAGTAATGATTTTTGTTGCATAATTTAAATAGTTAATAGGTAATCCGTTAGAGTATTATATATTTGGGTATTATTAATTTTCAAATTATCATTCTTAGAATTTTGATACTCTCCAGTACAAACAAGTACTGTTTCTGCACCAATCTTTTTTCCAAGTTCAATATCAGTATGAATCCTATCCCCAACAACAATTTTATTATGATCTTTATCAACAATTTTATTTATGTAATCAGTCATTAGATCACTTGGTTTGCCAAAATTATTTATTGATTTTTTTCCTGTAGTTTTTTCAATTAACATACCTATTGCACCACAATCTGGCATGTTTCCTTTAAGAGTTGGGCAAAAGATATCAATGTGAGTTAAATAATAAGGAACCCCCTTATTGATTAGTTCACAAGCTGTTTCAAGTTTTTGATAAGTAAGCTCTTTATCAAAAGCAACAATAATCAACTCTGGGTTTTTTGAAGAATTAGCGACACCAGTTTTTTCTTTTAGCTCATCAATTAATTCTTGAACACCTAATATATAAACACATTTAATATTATTTTTTTTTATCCAATCAATCATAACATGTATCGGAGAAATAATTGAATTTGTTGATACTGGTAAATTTAAATTATTTAATTTGTTAACATAATGTTTAGTGTTTTTACTTGTATTGTTAGTTAAATAATAAATTGATTTACCTTTTTTTGCCAATCTTCTAATTTCAATATCAGATTTGTTAATAATTTTATTATCGACATAAACTGTTCCATCCAAATCTAGTATAATGTTATCAATATCTTTCACTGTTATTTTATTCCAGCAGTCATAAAACTAGCTATGAATTGTCTTTGGAATATAAGAAAGGCAATAAATAAAGGGGCTGTTGTCATAAGTGTACCTGCGCTAATAGTGGCCCATTCTACCCCGGCCTCAGACATAGAAAAAATACTGAGACCTACTGTCAAAGGTCGTGTCTCAACTGAGTTAGTAATAATTAAAGGCCATAGAAAATTATTCCAATGAAAACTTATTGATACCAACCCATAAGCTACAAACGTTGGCATTGATAAAGGAACATATACATTCCAAATAATTCTTAAAACCCCCGCTCCGTCTATTCGAGCTGCATCATCTAATTCTTTTGGAATAGATTTAAAAGTTTGACGTAATAAAAATATGCCAAATCCTGAAGCCATATATGGTAGGCCAATGGCAAGTATCGTGTCCATTAGACCTAAAAATCTTATAGTTTTATAATTTTCAACTATTAGAATATCAGGCATAATTAACAGTTGTAAAAGAACCATAGCAAATAAAATATTTTTAAAAGGAAATTCAAAACGAGCAAAAGCAAAAGCTACAAACGTACAAAGTATAAATTGTGATATTACAATCATAGTAGTCATCATTACTGTGTTGACTAAATATCTTGCAAATGGAGCTTGCGACCAAGCATTTGTAAAATTATAAGTTGTTAATGGAGCAAATATATCAAAATTTGCTTCATATTCTATCGGATGGATGGCTGCCCATATGGCATACAATAAAGGCATAACCCATAATAATGCCAATAGCCAAGCACCGAGTACATTTAATCTTTCACTTAAAAAATTAGCAATAATTTTCATTGATAATGGACCTTTTTATCTAAAACAAAAAACTGACCTATTGCGATCAAGCAAAGTAACAAAATTAAAACAACACTTAATGTCGTAGCATAAGCAGTATCCCAAAAAACAAATGCGGACTCATAAATATAATAAAGCAAAAGTGTACTCGCATAATCTGGACCTCCTTGTGTCATAACTACAATGTGATCAATTTGCCTAAAAGAGTTTATTACAGCGTTAACCGATACAAATAAAGTTGTAGGTGTAAGGAGTGGAAAGGTAATTCTCCAAAAAATATACCATTTATTTGCTCCCTCAATCATAGCAGCCTCTTTTAAATCTGGAGGTATTGCTTGCAATCCTGCAAGATAAAAAATCATATAAAAACCAGCTTCTTTCCAAATACCAACTGCCATCACTCCAAAAAGTGAAGATTCTTGAGAGCCAAGAATATTCAAACTAGAAAAACCTAAAGAGGTTACTATTTGATCGATTAAACCAAATCCGGGAGCGTAAAAAAACAACCAGATATTTCCTACAGCTATTAAAGGAAGTACAGTTGGTAAGAAGTATGAAAATCTTAGAAAAGGTCTTCCGATTATTTTACTATTTACCCACAATGCCATTGCAAGAGATAAAAGTATTGAAGTTGGAATAACACCTAAAGCATATATTATGTTATTTGAAAATACTTTCCAGAATGTAGCGTCAAGCCAAAGCGTCTCATAATTTTCTAAACCTACAAATTTACTTGCCCTCCTACCTTTAGCGGTAGAATAAAAACTATTCATAAGCGTTTTGACCGCTGGAATATGTGTAAAACTAATTAATAATACAAATCCTGGGACAAGAAGATAAAAAACACTAAGAAGATTATTTTTTTTATTCATAATAATTAAAAATTAAAAAGCAGCACTTATAAAAAAGTGCTGCTTAACAAAAGCTATCTGTAGTCTTTTAATATTTTATCGATATCTATTTGGGCTTGCTTCATAGCATCAGCTGGAGAAATTGATCCACTCATTACATTTTCAAGAGCAGTATTAAAAATTTTAACAGTTTTTGGATTTTCGTAAGTAGAAAATTCTGCATCAGCATAAGCTAGTTGCTCTTTTGCAACTAAAGCTGGAGGAAAATCTGCTACATAATCTTTCATAGCTTGTGTTTCCCAAGCATCTGGTCTAGGTGCCACATATCCTGTAGCCATAGTCCATACACCTGCTTGATCAGGAGCAGTCATCCATTTTACAAAATCTTTTGTTGCTTCTAGTTCATCAGCTGGAGTTCCTTTGAAGATGTAGAAATTTCCTCCACCTGTTGGCGCTCCAAAACTTTTACCAGCTGGTAACATAGCTACACCAAAATCAAATGGAGCATTTTTTCTTACATTTGTAAGATTACCAGTTGTGGTCCACATCATAGCAGTTTGACCTTCAAAAAATGCTTTAGGAGTTGCACCCCATTCAAGCGTTCCTGGTCTCATAACTTTGTGTTTTTCACTTAAATCAACTAAGTACTGAACAGCTTCTATTACTTCAGGAGTATCTAAGAATGTTTCAGTTCCAAGACCATTAGTCATTTGGCCACCGTTTTGATAGATCAAGCCAGATGTTAACCAAGATGGAAAGCCTTTTGTTGGAATTCTAATTCCATATCTTTCAATATTTCCATCAGATCCTTTTTTGGTAAGTTTCTTTGCATACTCAAGTTGTTCAGCCCAGTTTTGCGGAGGTCTTTCTGGATCAAGCCCAGCCTCTCTAAATGCATCCTTATTATAATACAGAACTGGAGTAGATCTTTGGAATGGGATTCCGTAAGTTACACCATCAATTTGACTATTTTTCATGAATGCAGGGTAAAAACCACCAATCCAGTTTTCTTTTTCTTCAGTTGTAAGGATATCATCCCAAGGCATCACAAGGTCTTCATCGTAAAATTTAAAGATATCAATAGCAATCAAAACAGCCATTGGAGGTGGGTTTCCACCTTTAGCAGCTGTAATAGCCTTTGTAGTAGCGTCAGTGTAAGATCCAGCATAAATTGGCTTAAGAGTTACACCTGGGTTTAATTCCATATACTTATTTGATAACTCCTCTACAGTTGTAGCTGCAGCTCCGCCAACTGCTACTGGAAAATAAAATTCCAACTCTACTGCTTTTGCAGAACTAGAAAGAGAAATTGTTAATGCAAATAAAGATATGATTTTTAAAAAACTTTTAATCATCGTTTACCTCCCTATTTCAATAAACTAAAATGTTAAATAAATTTTAGCGAAATACAAAATAAATTAACAAATCAGTTTAATAGTAATTGAAATAACAATATTAAAAGATGTTTAACAATAGAAAAACGAAAAAAAAACAACATTTATTGTTAATAAACGAAAATATTCGAATTTACTTGTTTGTTAACAATTTTATGAAATATAGTGAATTATGAAAATCGGTTTCACATTAAAACCCAATAATGGAAATATATTAGATTTTGAAAAACAATTAAGCCATCTTGAAGAAATTGAAGCAGGCTCTGCAGAAATTCCACTTTATGAACTTGATGTTATAAGTGGAAAAAAAATTATTAAAGATGAATTGAATTTACTTAATAAAACTATTCAAAACAGCAATCTACAATTTTCAATACATGGCTCTATGTCAGTTAACCTTCTAGATGAAGAATACTTAAGTGATCATTTAGAGGTTTTGAGAAAAGAAATTGAAGTTTGCTCTGCTTTAAATGTAAATATACTCGTTACTCACTTCGGCCACACTCCTGTTGAGGTGTCAAAAAATCATCAAAAATATAAGGACTTGATAAATATACAGAATGAAGAATATTTTAAGATAGCTGAAGTAGCAAAACAAAATGGGGTAAAGTTATGTATAGAAAATATATTTCCTTACACAAATCTTCATTTTACAGCCTTACCAAGTGAAGTTTCCAAAAATATTAGTGAAATTAATCATCCAAATGCAAGAACAACTATAGATTTTAGTCATGCGTATATAAATTGCAATTTGAGAAAAAAAGATTTGATCTCAGAATTAGAAACTATGGTTCCTTTTACTGAACATCTGCATGTTCACGATTCTTTTGGAAAATTTAAAACAATGGATACATATATTTTTCCAGAAGACATTACTTATGGTCAAGGAGACATACATCTACCACTGGGATGGGGAGATATTCCATTTGAAACAATATTCTCTACTTTAAATATAAAAAAGGATATTTTTTTTAATTTTGAATTAACTCATAGATATAAAAAATATTATTCTCAAAATATTAAGAAAGCTAAAAAACTTATTGCATTAATACAGTAATGAAAAAAAAATTTATTATTGGACAAATTAGTGACACGCATTTTGTAAATAAAAATGAAAAACTATTTGATAAGTTTGATACCTATACAAGGTTTGTGAAAACTATTGAAACCTGCAATGAATTATTAGAAATTCCTGATTTTTATATTATTTCTGGTGATTTAATTCATGATAATGAAAGTTATTACAAAGAATTTTTCAAACTATGTAATAATTTAAAAAGACCGGTTTACGCTATGATGGGTAATCACGACAAAAGAAATGCTCTCAAAAAATATGTTAAAAGTGATTTAATTGATTCACATGGTTATATAAATTATACTATAAGCAATTATCCACTTGAGATTATTTGTTTGGATACTGCGATAGAGAATAATATTGAAGGGACTATTTTTAAAACATCCATAAAATGGTTAGAAGAAAAATTAGCTAAAAGTCGAAATAAACCAGTTATTATTTTTATGCATCACCCACCTATTGAAATTGGTAGTGTGTTATTCGATCATATAAATTGCAATAATGGAGATGAATTCATAAAATTGATATCAAAGTATCAAAATGTGAAGGAAGTTATCTTTGGTCACGTTCACTGTTTTTTTGATAAAATAATTAATGGTATTAAATTTTCTAGCTGCCCAAGTTCCTCTATTCAATATCCAATAGATGCTAAATCTGATAAAAATATTCAGCTCGATACTAATGGTTATATTAAAATTATAGACTATGATCGGGGCGAAATTTCAACAAAGCATGTAAACATAAATAATTAAATTTTAATCTTGATTTTTTTTTCTAAACTAGAAACTTATCTATTTCTAATTCAATTCTATTTGGATCTACCAAATGAATAGTTTTTAAATTCAAATTTTTTGCTGCCTCAATATTTTCTAACTTATCGTCAATAAAAATAGTCTCCTGCGGGATAAGATTGAATCGATTAATTGCCAACTCATAAATTGCTGCATCAGGCTTCATCAATTTATCTTCACCTGAAATAAGTAATCCATCAAATAATTGAAGAAAAGGGTAGTCGTCTGTCATGCCAACAAAAGTTTCTGCAGACCAATTAGATAAAACATAACATTCATAATTTTGTTCTTTAAGTTTGTCTAAAACCTTAATTGATGAAGTAAAAGTTTTTTTAATCATTCTGCGGTGATTACTATAATACATTTTGATCTCTTCTTCGTACTGAGGAAATTTAGGTATTAATACTGACTCAGCTTCTTTGATAGTCCTTCCAGCATCCTGCTGAATATTCCACTCATCATTGCACACTTCAGTTAAAAAATATTTTCTTTCATCATCTTTATCAAATATATTTTTAAAAAAATAATTAGGGTCCCAATCAAAAAACACCCCACCTAGATCAAAAAGAAATTTCATATTAATTATTATATTGTATAAATTAATAATTACTAAAATTCATTATATTTATGAAAATTAATACAATTCTATTTATTCAAAAAGAATTAAAAGGCTTAACAAATAAAAATTTTTCAAAAAAATATATTTCTCAATTTATAATTCCAATAATAAATAATCTTAATGATTCAAATGATAATAGATTTATTATATCTGGGCCACAAGGTTCGGGTAAAACAACTATAGCAAAGTTATTAAAAGTAGTTGTTGAGAAGATTTATAAAAAAAAAGTAATGCTTTTAAGTATTGATGATTATTATTTAAGTAAGAGAAAAAGAATTGAATTGTCAAAAAAAGTTCATCCGTTATTAGTTACTAGAGGCGTCCCAGGTACACATAATATTAAAAAATTAAAAGATCACATAAATCAATTTATAAAGAGAAGATACCCAATTAAAACTTTAACTTTTGATAAATTAGCAGATGATGTATCAAAAAAAAGGAGAATTATTAAAAATGCAGATATTCTTTTATTAGAAGGTTGGTGTTGTGGATCTAAACCAATGACATTTAAATATCTTTACAAAGATATTAATGATTTGGAACGAAAATTAGATAAAAATAATAAGTGGCGAAAGTATTACAATACGTTTCTAAAAAAAGAATACTCTGAAATATTTTCTTTGTTTAATAAAAAAATATATATCAAGCCACCATCTTTTACACATGTTTTGAAGTGGAGATATAATCAAGAAAAGCAAAATGCGCTAAATACTAATAAGAAAAAATTTATGTCTAAACAGGAATTAATATTTTTTATTCAACATTATGAGAAGTTGACAAAATGGATGAGTAAAACCATGCCCGCAACGGCGAGCATAGTTATAAAATTAAATAAAAAACAAAAAATAGAAAAGGTAATTAAGACTGATAACTATTGATAGCTTTTAAAAGGTCTTTATATTCCATAGCGTTTTTACCGACAAGATTTTCTAACTTACCAAGCATCATCATGGCCTTGTCCTTATCACCTCTCATCATATACAATTCCCCTAAATACTCATGAGCTCCTGCATGATTTGGGTCATATTCAAGGGCTATAATGTAAGCTTCATATGATTTGTCCAAATCAGGATTACTTGATTTTCTATAACTGAAACCTAAAAGATTATAAATATCAGCTTTTTTTGAACCTAAATCATCATTTTTAGCTAGATTTTTTAGTAGTTTAAGTGATTTATCATAATTATTGTTATAGATATGCTTCTCAGCTATCTCATAAAGATTGTTTATTTGTTCTGCTCTATCTGAGGATACGTCAGTTTTTGAAGAAGTAGCTGCAGCAAGAGCGTTAAGAGATATAAACGATAGTATTAGTATTATTAAATTTTTCATTATCAGAATATATTTCAGTAGTCTCAAAATTCAAGGCCTAGAAAAACAACCATTTTTTTACAGCTTTTCTATATCTATCATATTCATCTTCAAAGTTTTCCATCAAAAAATTTTCCTCAATAGGAACAACATAATTATTAATCCAAATAAATAAACCTAAAGCACTTAAAAAATACGCTACATTTTCAAAAGATAAGAACATACAAAAATGAAAAGTAACGAATGCTAAATACATAGGGTTTCTACAGTATGCGAAAATTCCTGTCTTTATAATACGTTTAGTCTTTGATTGAGGTGTAGGGTTTTCTTTGTAAGAATTGAATAAATTTAATGAAGAAAAAAACAATGCTAAGCATAAAATCAAACCCATAACACCTATCAAGTTAAGTAAGTTAAATAAAGGATATGAAGGAATAATAAACTCACCTACAATATAAGATCCAATTAATAATAGTACAAATATTTTAAGAGGATTACCTTTAACTGCTGGTCCCATTTAATTTTCTTTAATTATTTCTAATATTTTTTTATAATCATTAGTAACAGCATATGCTCCTGCATCAAACAATTCTTTTGTATCTCTATTTTCATGCCAATGTCCTCCTGCTGTAATCCCTATCACCTTAACTCCAGCACTTACGCCAGCCATGACTCCAACTTCACTATCTTCAATAATCATTGTCTGATTTTTAATTAAATGATTATCGTCAATTGCTTTCAAATAAATATCAGGGTCTGGTTTAGGCTTGTCCACCATATCAAATGAATATATCTGATCTGCCGTAAAGTAATTACTCAACCCCACTCTCTTTAACCCATCTATTATTCTATCTTTCATACTGTTAGATCCGATATATAAATCTAGTTTTTGATTACTTACAAAGTCATAAGCACCCCTAACGGTTGTTAATTCTTTTTTGTATATATTAGAAGCTATCTCCATAATATCAGTAAAAAATTTTTGCTGATCTGTGATTGAATATTTTTTTGATAAAATATCTATGACTTGAGTTGTTTTTTTTCCTGCAAAACTAGCAAATTCCTTCTCATCAACTGTTACGCCAAAGCTATTCATATATTTGGCAAAAGCTTTTGCTACCAAAACTTCACTATCAACAAGGACACCGTCAAAATCAAATATGATATTTTTAATCATAAAATATGGTACTTTTATAGAATTTTTTTAGATTTGAACGTTTTTTATTGAATTTTTTTAAATTTATAATACGAATTACATAGCGATACATAACTCGTCGTCACAATACGGAAGTGGGATAGGTCGCCTTCAAAAGTGGGAGGTAAAATGAAAATTGGCTATTTCTGTAATTCAACAAATTGGGGTAATAAAAAATCCTATAATCAGATTTTAGAAGAAATTCGAGAGATCGCAACTTACTGTGATCAAAATGATTGGGACTCAATATGGTTTTCTGAACATCATTTTAGTCATGAAGGCATGGAAATATGCCCAAATCCTATTTTATTAAGTTCTGATATTGCGGCTAGAACAAAGAATATTAGAATTGGCCAAGCAGCATCTATAATAACATTTTGGAACCCTATTCGTGCAGCTGAGGATATAGCTTTATTAGATCAGCTCTCTAATGGTAGAGTTGAAGCAGGAGTTGGCAGAGGCATCTACGGTAGAGAAGCATTAAATATGAATGCTGATGCCGACATGAAGGATCAAGCTAAAAACTTCAGATTATTTGAAGAAACATTGACTATAATTAAAAAAGCATGGACTGAAAAATTTTTTAAACATGAAGGGGAATTTTATACGTATCCTGCACCTAATTTTGAATGGGAACACGATATGAGCCCACCTAGTGATGAATTTATGAATCTGGATACAAAAATTTTAGAAAAAATAAATATTGTTCCACAACCTGTTCAAAAACCTCACCCACCTCTTTGGCAAGTGGTTGATAGTCCGAGTTCCATAGAATGGGCAGCTAAAAATGATATTAGTATCATTATGTGGATACCTCCCGTGCAATCTCTCAAAAAACGTTTTGAAATTTATCAACAAGCTAAATCAGAAAAAGAAAAACGCCATGTTGAACTAGGAGAAGGAATTAGTGTTGTGAGAGATATGTTTGTTGCCGATAGCATGGAAGAAGCAAAAGAAAGAGCTGGAGAGCAAATGGTAAATTATATGCGCTGGGTTTGTCACTGGAGAGGACTTGGTACTCATAGATATCCGGGTGAAGAACTTCCTAAGACAGATCATAAATTAGATTTACTATCTTATGAATTTCTGCATGAAAGAAATATGCTCTTTGGAACTGTTGATTATATAATTAATAAAATTGAAGAAATGCAAAGAGAATTAAATTTACAAAGTTTAAAAGTTTGGTCTAATTTTCCTGATGTTAAACACGAAGATTGTATGAAAAGTATAAAATTATTCTCTGAAAAAATTATTCCTCATTTTAAAAGCAAAGAAAAAAGCAGGATTAAAGCCGCATCATAATGAGTAATATAACAAACCACCCTATTTCAGGAGGTAGGGCAGTTGTAGAATGTCTTAAAGCTAATAATATTAAATACGTTTTTGGTTTAATTGGATCAGCTACAATGGAGCTTTTCGATGCCCTGTATGATGAAAAGAGTATAACTTTTATTGACGTAAGAGATGAACGAACTGGAACACATATGGCTGATGCATTTGCAAGAGCATCAGGCAGTATAGGAGTCATAATTGCAGGTCAGAATGGTCCTGGCGCTACCAATCTAGTGACAGGCGTTGCTCAAGCAAAAGCTGCTTTTTCACCTTTGCTATCCATAGCAGGAGCAATTGCTACCGAACATCAAGGAAAAGATGCATTTCAAGAAGTTGACCAACAAAAATTGTTTGAACCTATTACTAAAAAAACATTTTCTATTGAAAATACTCAATCAATTACAGAAGAAATGAACAAAGCTATAGAGCTCTCAAAAAATGGAAAATGGGGGCCTGTACATGTCAATATTCCTCGCAATGTACTTGCGGGTACTGAAAGTTATGAAACATTTAAAAATGAAATAAAAATAGAAAATAAGGAAATTATTAAGAAAGATTTAAAAAAAATTATTTCATTAATTGAGATTTCAAAAAAACCAGTAATTATTTGTGGTGCCGGAGTTAAGAACACAAAAACTCAAGATGAAATTATTTTACTTTCAAAAAAATTAAATATTCCTATTGTCTCTTCTGCTGGTCATGGAGATGTTATTTCTTTTGAATACAAGCTTTATGGTGGGCAAATGGGGCCGAGGGGTAATGTAATTGCCTCTTCTCTTGTAAAAAACGCTGATTTTATTTTAGCAATTGGAACAAGGCTTGGTTTTAATTCAACTTTTTATTCTTATGATAATATTTCTGAAACTGCAAAAATTGCTCAGGTTGATATAGATCCTATTGCTATTGGTCGTTATTTCCCTATCGAAGTAGGAATTCAGAATGATGTTAAGATATTTTTAGACAGCTTAATTGCTGAAACTAAAAATAAAGTTTTTAATAATAATAATGAAGACTGGGTTCAAAATTTTATAAAAGAGAAAAAAAATTATTACAAAAAAAGAGACGAGAATGCTGATGTAAATTCTAAAATTATTCAACCGTCTGGTTTATTTAAAGAACTAAGAGACATAATGCCAAAAAATTCTTCAATCACACTTGATGCAGGTACTTTATGTCTTCAAGCAACAGATGAGTTTAATTTTTTTGAATCCAAATCCCTTTTTACTCCATTAGATTTTGGATTAGTTGGTTTTTCATTTGCTGCAGGTCTTGGTGTTAAGCTAGCCAAACCATACTCAACTGTATTCAGCCTCATGGGTGATGGGGGGTTTGGGATGACAGTATCTGAATTATCAACTGCAGTTCATCATAAAATAAATACTATTACAATTGTGATGAATAACAAATCATGGGGAGCAGAAAAGGCTTATCAAAGAGATTTTTATGAGGAACGTTATATTGGTGCAGATATTAATAGCCCCCCTTTTCATGAGCTTGCTGAAATATATGGAGCCAAAGGATATTACGTTACTGAATTAAAAAATTTTAAAAAAGCTGTTATTGATGCATTAGTTTGTAATAAGCCTGCTGTAATCAATGTCGAAGTAGATCCTAAAGCTCTATATAGTTTTAGAAAAGATTCTTTTAAACATAGATCTAGATGAGTTTAGAAAAAAAAATAGACTCTCATGGAAATTATTATGAGTTTAGTAAATTAAATACTTCTCTAATGACTATTTTTATTCATGGAGTTGGATTGGACAACACAATGTGGTTTCCACAAAAAGAATACTTTAATCATGAGTCAGTTTTATTTTATGATCTTCTTAATCATGGGCAATCAAGTGGGGGTTTTAAAGAGCTTAGCTTTGATATTTATAGCAATCAATTATTAAATTTAATTGAAAATTTAAAAATAGAAAAAATTAATATTGTTGGGTTTTCAATTGGGGCACTTATTGCTCAACATTTTACCAATAAATTTTATAATAAAGTAAAAAAATTGGTTTTAATTGGAAGTGTTTATAAAAGATCAGATAAACAAATTGCAATAGTGCGAAAAAGATATGAAGAAGCTGCTAATGGTGCGAGTATAACTATTAATTCAATTAATAGATGGTTTTCAGAAAGTTATCTAAACAATCATCCTCAAGTTTATGATTTTTTTTATAATCTTTTAGAGAGAAAAAAAGATAAAAATTTTTTACCCGCCTACAAAGTATTTGTAAACTCTGATCAATATCACATTAATTATACTAACTTTAAAATGCCCACATTAATTATGACTGGAGAAAATGAAGTTGGTTCAACTCCTTTCATGAGTGAGGGTATTAGTAGAGAAATCAAAAATAGTGATTTATATATTATTAAAAACGCAAAACACGGAGCTACTGTTGAGCAGTCAGATATTGTTAATGAAAAGTTAAATAAGTTTTTATTCTAGCTTACACAACTAGCAATATCTTCTAAACAATTTGAAAATTTTAATTAATGTCTGAAACTTGATAATCTGAATTATTTAACCACTCTGGGTTAATATCTATGCCCCAGCCAGGCTTATCAGTAACAGTAACGCAACCATTTTCTATTTTAAAAGGATTATCTAAAAATAAATCTTGTTGCCAAGGATAATAATCTTCACCTTCAATAGAAAGCTCTAAGTATGGCCCAGCATTAGGTATAGCTTTTAACAAGTGCATAGTGCATATTGTAACTAATGATAAGTTTGCTGCATGAGGTGTGCATACATATCCACCCTCCTCTATTATTTTTGCAACTTGTAAAGTTCTTGTAAGCCCACCTAAATACATAACGTCAGGTTGATAAATATTTACAATCTTTCTTTCAACCATATCTTTCCATATCCTAATATCACAGTCTTGCTCACCACCAGTAACATCAATTGTAAGTGAATCTGTAACTTCTTTTGTTTGCTCAGGCTCCCAATAAGGACAAGGTTCTTCAAAATGCGTTACATTATTATCTTCTAAAAGTTTTCCTATTTCAATAGCCTGAGATGATGAATAGCAACTGTTTGCATCAACTAATTTTTTTACAGAGCTATCAAGTGATTTATTAATTGTTTTTACAATATCTTCAGTTCTGCCTTCCCATTCATCTAATCCTCTTCCACATTCTGCTCCAATTCTAAATTTAAAAGCATTAATTCCTTTTTCTTGAAATAACTTTTTAAAACGATCAGCTTCATCCATAGCACTAATATCTCTTTTCATTGATGAACCATATACTTTCAGTGAGCCTATATTGCCGCCTATTAATTCTGTTATAGGTTTATTTTCTAATTTACCTTTTAAGTCCCACAAAGAAGTATCAAGACCTGCTATTGCTCTCAACAGATACGATCCAGGAAATTTGTGTTCTTTTTCTAAAACTAAATTTTCAATATCATTAAAATCTTCCCATGATTTATCTAAAACCCAAGGGGCTACTTGTTTATGAAATATCTGCGCGGTAATATCAGCATGATATGTTGACATTTGACCAAAGCCTTGAGACCCATCTTCTAATGTCGTTTTTAGAAAACTAACATAAGGTTTGGTAAAAGTTTCTAATTTTTTAATCTTCATTGATATTGTTGTTTTAAATCTTCTATAATAATTTTACTAGATAAATGTGATAGCATCATAACAGGAGCATTAATATTCCCAGAAGTAATATTTGGCATTATGGATGCATCTACTATCCATAAATTATCGAGACCGTGAACCTTTAGTTTTTCAGAAACAACACCTGTATTAACTTCTTTACTCATTCGGCATGTTCCGCAAGGATGATAAATAGTGGTTGCATTTGATTTGAAATGATCAAGTAACTCTTCATCACTAAGTTTAATTGGATCAATATTAACTGGAGACTTAATAATATTATTTATGTTTTTATTTAATGAAAATTTTCTAACAAAATCAAAAGTTGAATGAAGATCGTGAATATCCCTTTCATCTGATAGGTATCTTGGGTCGATACTTGGTACATAATCATTATCTACATTTTTTAAATTTACCTCACCAAGACTTTTAGGTCTACAAGAATTAAAACCTATTATGAAACCATTAAATTTATCAGTTCTTAGTAAAGGTCTTTTATTTTTAAAAGACAAAGAATATGTAAGAGGGTTGAAATATAACTGAATATTTGGATGGGGATCGAGAGAATTCCAATCAATATACCCTCCTCCTTGATTAAGACTTAGAGATAAAGGACCTTTTCTATTATAAATATATTGTAAAAGTGATTTTACCCTTCCACTCCAACTTCCCAGGTCTTTGTTTAAAGTTGGAAAATAAGTTTTGTAAAGATAGTCTAAACCTAGATGATCTTGGAAGTTTTTACCAACATGAGGACTGTTTAACACGACAGGAATGTTAAATTTATTTAAATCAGTTGGATTACCTA
>CABXEZ010000021.1 GCA_902511405.1 uncultured Alphaproteobacteria bacterium | reverse complement strand
CATCGCATTATATAAGTGAGTAAAACTAACATCATGAGAACTCATATACCGTTCACATATTTTGCTATCAGCAAGTGTATGACCAAACTGAATATTTATATTCTGATCTTTTAAAAAAGATATGAATTTTTCCATACCTTCTATTTCAGGAGCTAAAGTAATGGTTTTAATTTCAGCAAATTCATTAATTTTTTTTATAAAATCAACTGAAGGTTTGGTTGCTAAAGCTGGTTGGGCTCCTAGTTTTTCAGGATTAATGAAAGGACCTTCAAGATGAACGCCTATTAAATTCGTATTGATATCCATTAATGAATTAAAGTCTTTTAACGCATCATAAGTATGCTCAAAAGAGCTTGTCCAAGTAGTTGCCAAAAGTGAAGTGGTTCCTTTTGACAAGTGATATGATGACATTTTTTGTATTGATTGAACTCCATCCATAGTATCGAAGCCGCCACCACCATGACAATGTAAGTCTACAAAGCCTGGGATGATATAATTTTGAGAATTTTTATCTTCTATTTTATTTATACTGATAATATTTTCGTCAAATATTATTTCCCCTGAATACGAGTCATTATAGTTAATAATTTTTCCTGAAATTTTATTTGAACTTGTCATTTTTTTAAAAAAAGTTTTTTGTTTATATACACGAAACATCCAAATAATTCAGCTTTGGATCGTAATTTTGCTTTTTTAATCTTAATAGGAGATTGAATTTTTTTTAATTTCTCTAAAATTGTTGTGTAAAAATACGAATTTAAACCAACACTTCCTCCAATTATAAAATAATTTATTCTTATTAATACGTTTACGTTATTTATACTTTGAACTATCATTGATGCTGCTTCATTTACTATTTTTTTGGTTTTTGAATTGTTTTTAAATATTGTTAGAAGATCTTTAGTATTTTGACATTTTTTTATTTTATTTTTATTTATTAAAGCATTTCCTGAAGAGTATGCTTCTAAACATCCTCTTTTGCCACAGCCGCATAACCTGCCATTATATTTTATGACACTATGTCCAATTGATCCAATATCTGATACCTTTCCATCAAATAAATTCTTTTTTTGAATAATACTACCCCCTATTCCTGTAGAAATGGTTAAATAGAAAAAATTTTCTAAGCTTTTACCACTTCCATAATACATTTCACCTAAAGCAGCAGCCTGCGTATCTCCAAGAGCATAAACAGGGATATGGAATATATTTTTTAAAGTTTTAATTACTGGAAAATTTTTAAAATCACCTAGGGTCACTTTATTGATGGGGTTCCATAACCCTTCATTGTTTATTAGACCTGTAAGTGACAAACAAATTGCTGAAATATTTATTTTAGAGTTAATTAAAATTTGAGAAATTATATCAATATTTTCTGGGCCATATTTTTTAGTTGGAAGTTTAGTAATTTTGATCAATTTATTATTATTAAAATATCCAATATTTATTTTTGTCCCCCCTATATCAACAGCAACAATATATTTTTTTTTATTTTTCATCTAAAAATGATCTCGTTATTAGCTCAATTCTATTTAATGCAGTTCCAACTACTACTGAATGAGCTCCTGCATCTATAGCTTTTTTAAATAAAGCTGGAGTATTAAACCTTCCCTCAGCTATTATTGGAACCTTAAATTTTTTAATTAATGAATCTAATAATTTAAAATCAGGATTCTTAGGTATTGGTTTGTCGCCTGTATAGCCAGAGAGAGTTGTTGATAATATATCTGCTCCGTTATCAAAAGCATTAAGAGCATCCTTAAAGCTTGAACAATCTGCCATAGCTAATTTATTATATGAATGTATTTTTGAAATTAATTTATTAACTGAAAAAGGCCTATTTCTCAACGTTGAGTCAAAAGCAATTATATCAGCGCCCGACTCAGCTAATTTTTCAACATCACTTAACAAGGGTGTGATAATTATAGGATATTTTGAAGATATTCTTTTTTTAATTCCAATAAGTGGTAAATTTATATTTTTTTTTACAACTTTTAAATTTTTAAATCCTTCTATTCTCAATGCTTTTGCCCCACCTATTATTGAAGCTTTTGCTGAAGCTAGAATAAAGGAAGAAGAATCTAATGGCCCTTTAGGGATTGGCTGACAAGAAGCTATTAATGATTTTTTTAAACCTTTGATAATAAAATTATTTTTTTTATTCATTAAATATTATTATAGATTATTTAACAGCTCCTGCAGTGATACTTCTTATAAGTTGTTTTGAAAATATTAAATAAAATATAATGACGGGTATTAAAGCCAATGAAAGTGAAGCAAAAATAGCATTCCAATTAGTTACATATTGCCCAATATATTGCTGCATACCTAAAATAACAGTTTGTTTGCCGTTTGAAGGAGCTAAAATTAAAGGCCACCAAAGATCATTCCAAACAGGAACCATCGTAAACACACCTACAGTTGCCATCGGTGGTCTGAGAAGAGGTAATACGATATAAAAAAATAATTGGTATTCATTAACGCCATCACATCTTGCTGCTTCTTTAAGCTCATTACTTAATTGCTTCATAAATTCAGTTAAAATCCAGATTGCTAATGGAAGACTTTGAGCAATATAAATAATTATTAAACCAGTTAATGAATTTACTAAATTAAGTGTGTTCATTAATTGAAGTATACTTACAGTACCCAGCTTGATAGGAATCATAATTCCTAATGCGAGATAAAGACCTAGCATCGTATTTCCTTTGAATTTGTACTCGGAAAGAGCCCAAGCTGCCATAGCACCAAAAAGTAACACGAAAAATAATGTGATGATTGTTACTACTGCGGAATTATAAAAGAAAATACTAAAATCTATCCTCGAAAACATTTTTGAATAACCAGCCAAACTAAAGGTATCTTCATTTGGAAGGGATAAAGGTTGTTTAAAAATAGCTCTTCTAGATTTGAAAGAGTTATTAACTAACAAATATACAGGAAATAAACAAATTATTGTGTATGTAAATAATACTACATGCATGATGATAGAATTTAAATTTGATGGTAAATTTTTCATTAATATTGATATCGAGTAATTCGTTTTTGAAATGCAAATAAATAAATCATCACACCAATTAGGATTATTCCAAATGTAGTAGATGCAACAGTGGCACCCATAGTTGGGTTACCTAATTGATGCTGATATCCAAAAAAAGTACGGTAAAAAAATGTTCCCATTAAATCAGTGGAAAATTCTGGACCAGCATAAATATTTTTAATGGCATAAATTAAATCAAATGCATTAAAATTACCAACATATGTTAACACACACATTAGACCCACTGTAGGTAAAATAAGTGGAAATTTAATCTTCCAAAAAGTATTTAATCCAGATGAGCCGTCAACTTTAGCTGCATCTAAAATTTCTTCTGGTATGTTAAGCAATGCCGCATAAAATAGCATCATCGGAATACCAACAAATTGCCAAATAGATATTAAAGATACTGTTATTAAGGCAGAGCCCTTTAAACCCAGCCAAGGTTGATATAAATCCTCTAGACCAACAACTCCTAATATAGTTTGAGGAATGCCCCATAAATTTGATAAAATTAGATTAAAAATATACCCAACTATTACTATAGACATCATAGCTGGTAAAAAAATTAGAGTTCTATATGTGTTTTTTAATTTTAATTCTTTATTCGATAAAAATGCAGCAATAAGCAAACCAATTGGTGTTTGAATAGAAACGTGCAAAAGAAAAAAATATAAATTGTTTTTAAGTGCATTCCAAAAATGCCAAGACCAGGTATCATTAAAGAATAAATCATAATAATTTCTAAAACCTATGAAAGCTCTTACCCCTGAAGAGTCGTCCATATTTTCGCCTAGTAAGTTTTGAGTGTAAAGACTCACTCTCATTGTATCAATAAGAGGATAAATCATAAAAATTGAATAAATAAAACAAGCAGGGAAAAGAAAAACTATTATGTGAAATGGAAATTTTTTCTTCATATTATTAAATGGATACTTTTTTTTAAATTTTAATATAATTTGTGGCGATTAAAATCGCCACAAATAAATGATTTTATTATTGATGAGGTTCGTACCAATTAGCTAAACTTGCTTCAGCTCTTTCAGCTGCTTCAGCTGGAGTCACAGTGCCATTAACTACACCAGAAACTACTTCATACAATACGCTCTCTAGATTAGGCTCTCCTCTTCCAACGATATGATAACTATTTCTTATAGTAGTATCACATGTATCTTTCCAGCTAATGAACTCTTTTGCAACTGGATCATTTACTGAAATTGAATGAGAATGAAGAGGGAAAAAACCAGGAACTTCATTTGCAAATATTTCTGCAAACTCTGCTCCAGTTAGCCATTCTAAAAATACTTTAGCTTCTGCAGGATTTTTAGCTTTTGAGTTAAGACCAATACCAATATCTGTATGATCATCAATGAAACAATTAGATTGCCCATCTCTAGTTGGTGGAGCAAATGCACTAAATTCAAAATCTGCATTTTGAGAAAATGTAAAAATTTCCCAAGATCCAGTTGGGTAAATAGCTGCATCACCAAGTGTAAATAAGTTTTGACTATCAGGATAGGTCTGAGCTTGATATCCATCAGCCATATAGTTACTCCACTTACCTAAAGTCTCAAAAAGACTTACGTAATGATCATCTGTGAATTTTTCATCACCAGTTAAAATGCCCTTACGACCTTTTTCACCTGCCCAGTAATTAGGACCAATGTTTTGAAAACCCATAGTAGAAATAGCCCAAGTATCAGCTGTACCAATAGCTAAAGGAATATAATTTCCATCAGATTTAATTTTTTCTAGTACACTAAAAAACTCACTTTCTGTTTTTGGAACAGATAAACCAAGCTCTTTAAAAATATCTTTATTGTACATGAAGCCATGTGATACTGAAGCCATAGGAACACCAAAAAGATCACTTTGATCATCAGTGCTCCAAGCGTCTTTAGCTACCTGTGGGTAGTTATCTAATCCACCTAAGTCATTTAAAGAAGCTAACCAACCTCTATTAAATAATTTAAGAGATGCATCAAAAGGTATTAAAGTAATTAAATCACCCGCATTGCCACCTTCGAGCTTAGCACTAATGCTGGCTGAATATTGCGCAGGGATAGTTGCTTGAAAAACAACTTCAATATCTGGATGTTGAGCATTAAATGCTGGGATAATTTTATCATTCCAAGCATCAGCATCATCATTTCTCCATGACTCTATTATTACAGTTCCAGCGAAAATTGGTAAAGCTGTGAAAGTAACTATTACAAAAGTCATAAAAAGAGACATTAATTTTTTCATAAATTCTCCTATTTAAGTTAAAAATTAACTTTAAACGAAATAGAAATAAAACAAAGATGATTTTAGAAAGTAAAACGTTTTATCTAATAAAAAACAAGATATTTAGTATAATTTCACTATAAAACTAATAGAGTTAGTAAAATTATTAAAAAATGAATAATATAAACAAATACCAAAATGAAATTTTTTTTCTTTTAAAAAAAATAACATCTAAGCAAAGAAAAAAATTTATAGAGGTAGCAAAAGAATTTTACACCACCTATAAAAATAATGGCATGATATACATATTTGGAACAGGTCATTCTCATATGCTTGCTGAAGAAGGTCATTTCAGAGCTGGAGGATTTGCTCCAATTTGCCCAATTTTAAATTCAGATTTAATGCTTCATAAAAATACTATTTTTAGTTCTGTTCTTGAAAGACGAGCTGGCGTTGCTTCAAAATTATTAAAAAAATATAATATTAAATCACAGGACATTTTAGTAATTTTCACAAATAGCGGTGTAAATCAAGCACCTTTAGAGGCTGCGTATTTTGCAGAAAAAATTAAATGCAAAACAGTAGGTATATCCTCTGAAAGTTATTCTAAAATAGCGAAGAAATCAAAATACAAAAAAAAATTATCCGAAGTAGTAAATTATCATATTGATAATTTTGGACCTCCTGGTGATGCATTAATTAATATTAAAAATAAATATAACGTCTCACCTTTTTCAACAATAGCAGGGTCATTTATTTTAAACTCAATAATATCCGAAGTTGCTGAACTTGCAAAAAATGATAAGCCTTTTCCATTTTATATCAGTGGAAATATGCCTAATGCTGAAAAGCATAATAAAGAATTGATGAAGAATTATATCAAAAGAAATCCCCATATTCAAAATTAAAAAAAAACTTAAATTTTAGTGAATTTTTTTATCATTAATTAAAACCTCAAGGGGAAAATCTTTTTTTGCAATTCGTAGCGCCCCTAATAAAGGATTAATTTCTTCATAAATTAAGTATTTTAGATATTTTTTTTTAATGTAATTTATATAGAACTTAGAAATACTACCTAATAAAAAAATTTTACGTATTTTTTTTTCTTCTATCATGTATTTTAAAATCATTTCTATTTCATCAACTCCCTCTTTTAATATGGTGTTATGAATAAAAGATTTAGTTTTCACTGAAAAAAAAGCTTTACATAATTTTGCTAATTTTCTTGAGTCGGATTTTGATATCCAATTTAATATTTTAATATCTTTTTTTCCAATAATATTTAGAGTTTTTTTTATTATAATGTCTCCATTGTTATTATAACCATCTACAGCTCTCAATGTCGCCTGAACCATTCTCATCCCAATCCACCATCCCCCACCTTTATCACCATAAGGAAAGCCCCATCCGCTTAACTGTTGAGAAATTTTATTTTTATTCATAAAATGAGCAACTACACCAGTGCCAATATTTAACACACCAATTGATTTTGACTTTGAGGCTCCAGCCAAAGCTATATATCCGTCAGTGGAAATAATTAATTTTTTAAAAAAATTTAATTTTTTATTTAAATATCGTCTACTCTTTTGATATCTAGCTCCTGCTAATCCAAAGGAAGCAATAGTATAAAGGTTAATAAAATTTTTATTTAATTTTGCTCTTTTACAACAATTTGACCACAGTATATTAATATTTTCTACAACTTTATTTGCATCATTATAAATATTCCCAGAGTTAGTTTTAGATTTTGCTAAAATCTTACCATTAAAATCATATAAAGCGGCTATTGATTTAGTTCCCCCTCCATCAACACAAAAATAATAAATTGAGATATTTGTCATCTGTAATTAATATATTTTAAGTTTTATAACATCATTATTACTCATTAAAAATATATTACTATTTATCACACAAAATAGTTTATAAAACTTATATGACTAAATCAAAAAAAAATTTAAATAAAATTATTAGTAATATTATAAGTAAGATAGAAAAAAATGAAAATAAAAAAATTAAATTATCTGCAAAATACATATCAGAAAGTCATTTCAAAGGTGGAAAATTATTTATATTTGGGACTGGTCATAATCATTGCTTAGCAGAAGAAGCATTACACAGAGCAGGCGGGTACGCTAATGCCTGTCCAATACTTGATGATAATGTAAATTTTGCAAAAGGAATTAAAAAAGCTTCAAAAGCAGAAAGAACAGCTGGTATTTCTAAATCTCTTTTAAAAAAATATAAAATTCAAAAAAATGATACATTAATTATTTTTACGAATAGTGGAGTAAATACAGCACCAATAGAAGCAGCAACTTTAGCAAAAAAAATTGGAGCTAAAGTTATAGTAATTTTATCGCTCTCATATTGTAAATCAATAAAAGATAAAAAAAATAAGATTTACAATATTGCTGATATTTCCATTGATAATCATGGTCCTATTGGAGATAGTTTAATTGAAATTTCTAAAAATATAAAAGTTGCTTCTCCATCTATAATTACCGGATCATATATTTTAAATTCAATTTTATTAAATCTGGGTGAGCTATTAAAAAAAGAAAAACCTTTTCCATTTTATATAAGTTCTAACCAAAAAGGTGCAAACAGACACAACACGTTGCTTGAAAAAAAATACAGTAGCAGGAATAAGTTTTTGAAATAAAATTTACTGGGGCATAAAAGCCCCAGTAAGTTAATTTAATTTATTTATACTCTTCCAATTCTTCAGCTGCTTCTGCTACTAAATCTGCTGCATCACCCTCTCCAAGAATTGCTCCTTGAATCATAGAGTTCATTACAGTTTGGAAAGCTTTATAATCTACTAATAGCGGCTCAGGTCCACCATCAGCGATAGCATCAATAAACATCATCCAATAGTCAGTATTGTATGGTGCTACTTTTCCAATCTGTGGATATTGCATTATAGGTGTTAAACCCCAACTTGTATCTAAATCATACTGAGCATCACCAGAAGTTAAGCTAGCAACAACATCCATTGCGATATCCTCATGTCCTGTACCATTAAATACTGCAACACTATCCGTTATAAGAAGTGTTCCTTGTGATCCATTTGGACCTGCTGGAATTCTAACAGTCTTCTGATTAATATCACCATGTTGACCTGCTCCCCATGGACCATTGATGTACATAGCAATTTTTTTATCATTAAACAGCTCAGTTAATTGAGATCTCTCCCAAGCAAGCGGGCCTTCTTGAGAAACATTTGCTAATTTTGCATAGAACTCAAGAGTTTCAACAGTATTAGGGCTGTTTAGAGTAATCTCATTCGTAGCAGGATCAATTACTTGACCACCATTACTGTAGAGGTAGTTTAAGAATTGGTGCATAGTATTATCAAAATCCTTACCTGCTAAACCAATACCCGCTATTCCAGTTTTGTTTTGAATAGTCTCCGCCATTGAATACAACTCGTCCCAACTTTGTGGGCCTTCACATGCTAAACCAGCTTCAGCTAAAACATCACAGTTCATGAATAATGCTTTAGTTGAGAAAGCGTGAGGGAAACCCCATTGTTGGCCAAGATGTGTAACGGTATCTAAAATACCAGGTTGATACATTGAAGTCATAGACTCAGGAATATTAACTGGAACAATGTGTCCATTTTCAGCAAGACCTTTAAGAGTTCTTGATCCTATATAAGAGAAACTTACTGGATCTCCTGCTATAGCTAGGTTAATTACTTTATCTTGACATGTGCCCCACGGAACAGCTTCCATAGTAATATTTACATCAGGATTATCTGCCATGAATTTATTAATTACTGTCATATCAGCTTCTCTGATTTCACCACCACACATAACGCCGTGAACATCAGTTGCTGCAAATGAGCTAGTACTAAATAAACTAATTAATAGAAGAGAAATTACTCTACTAAAATGTTTTAAAATCATATTTCCTCCATAAGAAATTATAATTTTAAACTATTCGATAAATAAACTAGTATCAAGAGTGATTTCAAAATACTCAACAAAAAACAGGGAATACTTAATTCTTAACGGCTCCAGCCGTTAGACCCTCCACTAGATATTTTTGAAGAAATATAAAAATGATTAGAACTGGAGCAATACCAACTAAAGAAGCTGCCATCATCTCATTCCATTTAATAGTTTGATATCCAATAAATTCGTAAAGACCAGCAGGTATAGGCATATACTCTTTCTTAGAATTGAAAGTAATGGCAAATAGAAATTGTTGAGCATAGGCTCCTATAAAAATATACAAACTTACTACAACCAAACCAGGAGTACTAAGTGGAGTTATTATATGTCTTAATATTTGTAAACGAGATGCGCCGTCTACAAATGCGGCCTCCTCTAAATCAATAGGAATTTTCTCAAAATATGATTTCAATAACCAAATTGAGGTGGGTATCAAAAAAGCGACTCCAGGTACAATCATAGCTTGATAACTATTTAAAAGTCCTAATGTTCTAAGTAATTTATACAGGGGAATTAGAAGCACTGCTCCAGAAAACATATTAATTGCCAAAAGAAGATAAAGGCTAGAATTTTTTCCTGGGAAATTAAATCTTGCGTATGAGTATGCTGCAGGAATTACAAAGAGTATCGTTATAATAGTAACACAACTAGCTAAATAGAAACTGTTAAAAATATATCTTCCTAACATAGGGACGGTATTCCACATTTCTCCATATGCCCAAAAAGATAAATCATCAGAGAAAAATTGATAAGGAGATCGGAACAAATGGTCTAATGGACGAAGAGACGCGTAAAACATCTCAACAAATGGAAGTAATATAAATGTCATGAATAACAAAATTCCTGAATATAATAATATTTTTTCAAACAGATTGTATTTATCCACTTGAGACCTTTTTGTTAATTTTTAAGAGAATAGCCATATAAAAAGCAGCAAAAATAGTTAATAAAATCATTACTACAACTGCTCTGGCCGCTCCTTTACCAAACTTATAATTTCCTAAAGCCATTTTGTAAGTATCAATAATAAGTGTAGTAGTAGCACCTCTAGGTCCACCTTCAGTTAGTATCCAAATGATTTCGAAAGAGTTAAATGTCCAAATTGCCGATAATAAAGCCATCGTTATAATCACTGGTGTAATTTGAGGTAATGTAATTTTAAAAAAGCGGTGCCATCTTGAAGCCCCATCACAATAAGCTGCTTCATATAAATCTTTTGGAACGCCCTGCATTGCTGCCAAAAAGAATATAGTTACCATAGGCGTACCAACCCAAACGTCAGCAATAATAGTTGAAATAAATGCACTTTGTTTGTAAGCAAGAAAACCAAAGGGGCCGTCTAGAATACCTGTTTTCATCCCTACTCCAGCGATTATTCCAAAATAACCATTGTATAACCAGAGCCATCCAAGCATTCCGATTGCTATTGGGACAACCCAAGGTGGCATAATTAGAACTCTAAACATTCCACGTCCGGGCAATTTAGCATTTAAAAGGACAGCTCCAATTAAACCAACAATCAACTTCAAGCTCACTGAAAGAAACATCCAAATAAAAGTTCTTATAACAATTTTATTAAATTTTTTACTACCAAGCATTTTTTCATAATTTTCTAAACCAATATAATCTTCGCCAGCTAGACTTGAGTTTGTAAAAGACAATCTAATAGTTTCTACTAAAGGCCATGCTACAATTGCCAAAATATATATTGCAGCAGGAGCAATCAACGCATAAGCTAATACTGTCGGAGAGTTAAAAGATTTAAACCTTGTATTCATTTTAAATTTTAAGCTTTCAAATTTAAGTCAAGTTCTTGCCAACTCTCACTCAAATCAATTATTTTTCCTGTTTTTCTTGATTCATCTATCTTCATTGCAACTAATCCTGCTTCAATACAATCTTTTACACCAACAGGTAAATTAATTTTTTCAGAATTAACTATATGTTGATTAATATCTTTTAACATAAGGTTATCAGCTCCATAATGTCCCTTTGACTGCCCAAAAGCAGCGCCGTAATCTTCATCTAGTATAATATTGTTTTGTTGGTCATGAGCTTTAATAAACCCTCTAACAAAATCCCCCTCAACCATACCTTTAGTACCTATAACTGCAAACCGTCTAAATTCATCTGGGACTCTCATGTTTGTATGAAATGCTAAAGTTGCTCCATTTTCATATTCTATTATTGCTACTTGGTGATCAACAATATCAGCATCACTATCAAATACTTTTTCTTTAGCTTCCCAACCAAATAAATTATATTTTGAAAACTCTTCCAAATGTTCCTCAGGTTTATTATCAGGAATGAAAGACCTCCTTCCACCAAAACTAGCCACCCTTTTTGGTCTACAACCAACGATCATGTTGTAGAAGTCAATATCATGACAACACTTCTCTAGCATAAATCCACCTGAAAACTTCTCTTTTCGACGCCAGTTTCGCATAAAAAAACCACCATGCCAGGGCATGATGTGTTCAGATGCTTCAATCGAAATAATATTACCTATAGCGTTTTTATTTATTAAACCTCTAACTGATCTTGCATGCTGAGAATATCTTAATACTAAACCTACCAGAACTTGATCTTGACCAAATTCACCTAATAACTTGGCTAGTTCAAAAGATTGATTTTCATCTACAACAATTGGTTTTTCTGCAAAAATTTTAACACCAGCATTAAGTCCAGTTTTGATGTGCTCCAAATGCAAATGGTTAGGTGAGCCGATCATTAACAAGTCTAGTTTTTCATTTGCTAACATTTCATCAAGAGTGGAATATGTTTTTTTTTGGAAAAAAATTATGTTTTTCTGAATAATTCTTTCCTATAGGTAATGGGTCGACATAAGCAACTAACTTTGCATCTTGATTTATCTGTAATAATTCATGAAAAATATGAGCAATTCTATTACCAAGTCCAACAGCGCCAATCTTCATTAAAGCTCCTTATATTATTAATATTAATACTAAAAAGCGTGAAACTTCCAACCCATTTTTTCCAAATGCTCCATATTGTTTAATAAAGTTGATCTAAACTGACTCCATGATCTTTTTGCTTCAGAACACCAAGCAATTTCAGCAAGGGCAGCTAAACGTGGATTGATCATTTCATCAAAATAATCTTCATTTGTAATTGTCTCAGACCAAAGTTGACCTTGTATCCCTAAAATATTTATTACATCATCAGAATTGTAAGATTTAAGGGGTTTCCACTCAAAGACTTCCTTCACCTCTATAGTTGAAGCCCAACAAATTCCTCTTTCGAAAGTAGAGTTATTATGAGCCATATCAAAGTAAGTTTTATGACCAGGACAGAGAATAGTTTTAAATCCTTTCTTTGCAGACATTAAGCCAACTTCTTCGTGTTCCCATGCAAATATTATGCATGATTTATCAACTTTACCAGAGCTTCCAGAAGAGCCAATATCATTATGGGGCGGTAAAGCTGCTTCATTCCAAGCGGCTGTCAATTTATTTGAATTTTTTAATATTGAAATAATATTATTCATATAAACATCTTGTAATTCATCAAATGAAGAAATGTTATTCTCTTGCATATATTTAATTACTTTTGGAGATCCTTCCCAAGATTCTTTTGGCCTTTCATCAACACCAACATGAATTATATTGAAAGAAAATATCTCACTTAATTCTTCTAAGATGTTTTTTAAAAAATTGTGTGTTTCTTCTAAAGCTGGATTGATTGTATTATTTGGATAGTTGCCAACATCCTCTGAAATTACATTTGAACTTGTGTCTTTAAGTTCTGGCATTATTTCCAACAGCGTCCAAGAATGCGCAGGTAAATCAATCTCTGGCATTATTTCAATGTTACGTAGTTTTGCATATTTAGTTAACTCTTCTATTTCACTTCGAGAGTAGTATCCGCCAGATTTATTGTATCCAGTACCATAAAAAGGTGGAATTTTTTCATTATAACCTCTGAAAGCACCTTGATTAGTCAAGTTGGGATAGCGCTCTAATTCAACTCTCCACGCTTCGTTATCTGTTAAATGCCAATGAAAACGATTCAACTTGAAGAAGCACATATAATCCATCAATCTTTTTATTCTTTCAATGCTATAAAATTGTCGTGCACAATCTAAATGCATTCCTCGCCATGATAATGACGGTTTATCTTCAATCAACCCTAAAGGTAATTCTGATTTATAAAAGTTAATAAGCTGAACTAAAGTTATTATAGAATAAAACTTTCCACCATAATCAGAATAATTGATGGTAATTAATTTTTTATCAATTAAAATTTTGTATTCTTCAACTTCTAAATTTTGTTTTAAAAATAAAATTTCATGTCCTATTTCAGTATTAAAATTTATATTTGAAACCTCTGTAATATTTTTGATATTTTTAAAAAAATATTGTTCTTGTGATTGTATTTTAAATTTCAAATTTGTAATTTTGATAAATTGTTGCTTAAATTGTGAAGAAAAGGGTAATGGAATTACGGGTTGTAGTATTTTTTCTTGATACTCAGTATATTGAACACGAGGTAAGGGATTTTCAAATATGAGGGGGTGAATAAAACACTCTAATTTTTTATCAGCATCATCAATGACAAACAAACCTTCAGGACCACATGAGAGATTATAAGAACCTATTTTAGTTTTTTGTAGAGTTAGAAAAATTTCACTTTTTTCAATTAAAATTTCATAATATCTGCCAACTTTTTTAGTAATAGTTCCACCATCTACACTTTCAATAGAGTAAACAAGAGAGAAACAAATTTTTAAACCAAGATGCTGATTTAGATTATTAGCAATAGACATTTTTAATTGATTACTTGAAGTAAAAATTAAGTGTATTTCCATCATCAATAATTTATATATTTAATTAGTCATGATTTTTAAAGATATATTTAACGAAGATTGTTTATTTACCAATAAAGCTCACGCAAGAGTAAATTTAATAGGTGAGCACACTGATTATACTGGTGGTTATGTTATGCCATGCTTGCTCAATTTTAATACCACTATTCAAATTTCTAAAAATAAAAATAAAGTATATCAAGTCTACTCAGAGAACTTTAAAGAAAAAAAAGATTTTAATGATTTTATAAACTCAAAAAATAATGATTGGGTAGATTATGTAAAAGGTTGTTTATTTGTATTTTATGATGAGAATAAACATATACCTAATACACACTTAAATATTTTTATAACTTCAACTATTCCAATGGGACGAGGAATTTCATCTTCATCTGCTTTATGTGTAGCAATTTTAAAAGTATTAAATAATTGTTTTGGAACTCAATACTCTGATAAACATATTGCTATTTTGGCACAAAAAGTTGAACGTAATTATATTGGTGTTTCGGGTGGAATTATGGATCAGATGGTGTCTTCAATAGGAATTAACAATAAAGCTTTTTACTTAGATTGTTTAAGTTTAAAATATGAATTATTAGACCTGCCAAGTGATTGGGTTTTTTGTTTAGTGGACTCAGCAGTTCAGAGAAATCTAAGGGATAGCGCTTACAATGAAAGATATAACCAACTCAAAAGAGCTGAAGATTATTTAAATGTTGAGTACCTAGGCTCTGTAAAACCTTCTGAATTTGATCAAAGTAAAATAATTGATGAGATAATTTTAAAAAGAGCGAGACATGTAATAACAGAAAATGATAGGGTCATAAAAGCTAAAGAAGCTATATTAAATAAAGATGTAAAATTATTTGGTAAGTTAATGAGTAATAGTCACAAATCCTATGCAAAAGATTTTGAAGCATCCACCAAAGATGTTGATAAAATAGTTGAAAGATCATTAGCTTCTGGTGCAGAAGGGGCAAGATTAACTGGTGGGGGATTTGGAGGATTTACAGTCTCTCTTATACATTCTAATAATTATCAAAAATGGAAAAAAAATATGGATAGTTTTTATGATAGTACAAATATATTTGAGGTTTGATGCAAAAATTTAAAAATTATATCAATGGTGAGTTTATTGACTCAAAGTCTGGAAGCTTTTTTAAAACCATTGATCCATCTAATGAAAAAGAATTTGCAGAAGTATCTGCTGCTGAGGAATATGAAGTTAATTTAGCTGTTGAGTCGTCTTATAATGCCTTCAATGGAGAGTGGTCAAAAATTTTACCCTATCAAAGAGCTCGCTATTTAAGAGCGATAGGTGATCAGCTTAAAGACAAAGCTGAGTTGCTTGGAACAGTAGAAACAAAAAATACTGGGAAACTGTATAAAGAAACAAAATTTCAAGCAAACTATATAGCTGAATACTATTATTATTATGCAGGATTAGTAGATAAGATTGAAGGATCAACCTTACCAATAGACAAAGAAGATATGCACGTTTTTACAACACGCGTTCCCATAGGAGTTGTTGCTGCAATTATTCCATGGAATTCGCAAATGTTTCTTACTGCTGTTAAACTTGCACCAGCTTTAGCTATGGGCAATACAATTATAATTAAAGCATCTGAAATTGCCCCTACCCCTCTTTTAGAGTTTGCTAAAATAATTCATAAAGTAGGTCTGCCTAAAGGTGTAGTAAATATAATTACTGGTTATGCAGATACTTGTAGCAAGCTTCTCACTTCTCACGCAAAAATAAATAAAATTGCTTTTACTGGGGGTGTTCATACCGCAAAACATATAGTAAGAAATTCTGCAGAAAATTTATCTCAATTATCACTCGAGCTAGGAGGAAAAAGTCCTGTCGTAGTGTTTAATGATGCAAGAAAAGACAATGCAATTAATGGAATTATGGCAAGTATATTTGGAGCCGGTGGTCAAAGTTGTATCGCAGGCTCAAGACTATATTTACAAGAAGAAATTTATGATGATTATTTAGAAGAGTTAAAAAATAGAACTGAAGCCATAAAGATAGGTGACCCATTATCAAATACCACTCAACTAGGGCCTCTAGCTACTTTAAATCAATTAAAAAATATTCAAGAAAAAATTCAAGAAACTGAAGATCAGGGAGGTAAAATAATAACAGGTGGTAAAAAAGTAAGTGAATTTAAAAGTGGTTTCTATTTTGAGCCCACCATTATAGAATGTGATAATCACCACTTACCTGCAGCTGAGAATGAATTATTTGGTCCAGTCTTATCAGTTATGAAATTCAAGAATGAAGAAGAAGCTATCAAATTAATGAATGATAACATGTATGGTTTGGCAGCTGGGATCTTCACTGAAAATAATGGTATAGCCATGAGGATGTCAAAAGCAGTGCAAGCAGGAATTGTATTTGTTAATACTTATAGACTTATTTCACCCGTAGCTCCTTTTGGTGGATTTAAAAACAGCGGTTATGGAAGAGAGTCTGGCTTAGAAGTGATGAAGGATTACTCTAACACCAAAACAACTTGGATCAGCACATCAACAAAACCATTATCAGATCCATTTAATATTAGATAAAATATGAGAAATAAAATCAATCTTGAAAGAGGTTTTTCAACACAAGAATTTGAACAACGTCTAATAAAAGCTCAAGATGTAATGCGACAGTATAAATTAGATGGTATTTTATTAACCACTCCTCAAAATATTCGTTATTTCACAGGCTATGACTCTCAGTTTTGGGAGAGCCCGACAAGACCTTGGTTTGTGGTTGTTCCAGCATCAGGAAAGCCAATTGGAATTGTGCCAGAAATCGGCGAGTCTGAATTTAAAAAAACTTGGTTAGATGACATTAAAACTTGGCCCTCTCCAAGACCTGAGGATGAGGGTATTTCAATTGTAAAATCAACTCTTGAAGATTTAAAAAAAATACATGGTCAAATTGGAGCTGAGTTTGGAAAAGAAATGACAATAAGAATGCCAGTTAGAGATTTATTTAAATTAAAAGAAAATTTAAACACCAATATAGTTGACGGCTCTGATGCGATCTGGGCAATGCGTATGATAAAAACAAATACTGAAATTGAACGTATTAAACACATATGTTCAATTGCAAGTGATGCTTATTACGATCTTCCCTCAAAATTAAATATTGGAGATACCGAGAGAGAGGCAGTAAATAAATTAAAAATAGATATAATTAATAGAGGCGCTGATAATGTACCATTCATGCCGGGCATTTCAGGAGAAGGTGGTGTTTCTCAAATAGTCTGTGGCCCCTCTGATCACATAATTGAAAATGGCGATATACTATTTATTGATACTGGCTCTACCTTTGATGGATATTTTTGTGATTTTGATAGAAATTTTGCATTTGGCAGCGTTACAAGTGAGGTAGAAAAAGTTTATAAGATTTTATGGAATGCAACTGAAGCAGGTATAAATGCAGCAAGACCGGGTGCATCTACTTTTGATATATTCAATACAATGAACCAGATTATTGCTGAGGGAAACGCTGTAGGAAATAATGTTGGCAGACTTGGACATGGTCTTGGATTACAGCTAACTGAACCTCCATCTCACCGTCCAGGAGATAATACTATAATTAGAGAGAACATGGTTTTAACAATTGAGCCTGGGATGGAATATGCAGAGGGTAAGATGATAGTACATGAGGAAAATATTGTCATCCGCAAAAATGGTGCAGAGTTAATTACTAAAAGGGCTCCTAAAGAAATACCAATAATTAAATAAATAAATTTTTTATAATGGTGAGTTTAGTCTTCTTAACTTACCTTCTGTTGAGTCGTGGTCAATATAACACCCTTGTAAATGTCTGAATCCAGTATTTACATCGTATTCTGTTCGACCATGCAGAACTCTAATATTATCAAACATCATTAACATTCCACTTTCTAATCTAAAACTAAGTTCAAATTCTTCTGACTCATATAAATGATAAAGTTTTTTTCTTGCTTCATAAAATTTTTCTAATTGATGCGGCTCTAAATAGGGAACATAATCAAGCCTACCACTAAATCTGCTTTGCAAATATTTTCCCCTTTGATCAAGTTCAATTAATTTTCCATAGTTTTCAAGAATAATATCTTTATCAAAAAATTTAAACAAAATATCTGTTTCTGTTAGCATCTTATACATCTCTACTTCATTAATTTTTAAATGTTCTGCAACAGCAAAACCATCAACT
>CABXEZ010000020.1 GCA_902511405.1 uncultured Alphaproteobacteria bacterium | reverse complement strand
TGGAGAACAGCGCCTTCTGATGCAATGGGTGGAAAAGTTTTAGCTAAACTAGCTTTAAGCAGAGGTTTAGAGAGTATTGCTGTAACTTATACAAACAATGACTACGGTAAAGGTCTAGCTGAAGTATTTGAAGCTGCTTTTGCTTCAGGTGGTGGGACGATTACTGCTTCTGCTTCGCATGAAGATGGAAAAGCTGATTACTCTTCAGAGGTAGGTGTTTTAGCATCTGCTGGTGGTGACGCTTTATTAGTTATTGGTTATATTGATGATGGTGGAAAAGGTATGATCGAAGCATCTCTTGATTCTGGTGCGTTTGATCTATTTGTTCTATCTGATGGTATGATTGGTCAATCAATCGTTGATAATATTGGTGCTGATCTTGAGGGTTCATTTGGTTCTATGCCAGGTGCTATATCAAAAGGTTCTGCTAAATTTGGCGATCTAGCTGCTGCTAATGGTATGGACGGAATGGCTCCATATGTAGGAGAGTCTTATGATGCTGCAGCAATTATTGCACTTGCAATTCAAGCTGGTGGATCTGCTGATAGACAATCTATCCTAAGTAATATTAGTAAAGTATCAAATGCTCCTGGGATTGTTATTAATCCAGGTCAATTATCTTACGGTCTGCAAATGTTAGCAGCGGGTAAAGAAATTAATTACCAAGGTGCAACTGATGTTGAATTTAACGTATTTGGTGATGCAGCTGGTGCATTTAAGGAACTTGAAGTTTCTGGTGGCGCTTTTGTAACTATGGGTGCGTTATAATATTATTTACTAAATAATTTATTTCAAAAACCCAGCTTACTCAAGCTGGGTTTTTTTATTAACACTATCAAATTTTAATTTAAAAAATTTGGAATAAAAAATTTTATTATTTTAAAAAAAGAAAATTGTTGAACCAGCAAAAGGTCCACTTAATGCTGTTCCAAAATTTCTACCCCATCTATAAACATAACTGTAACTTGTAGTTCCTGCAGCAGCTCCGGTGCCATAAACCCAATTATATCCATACTTAGATTGTGTTGTTACTGCAGAAGTCACGATGCCCTTATTACTAGCTGTAGTACTAGCACCTCCAGAACAATTAGTAATAAAAGGCATTATAGAAATTAATATTATTATGAAAAGAAATTTTCTCATATCAAAAAATTAAACATAAAATAATTAAACATAATAATAAAATTATTTATTTTTTTACTATTAATGTTGAAAGAAAATTTTAAGAGTGTCTAATTTTTTCAGGAATAATACCTTTTGGACGGTATCGTAAAATAAGCAATAAGATCATCCCCATCAATAAATATCTAAAATATGGAACACTATCCAATAAATGCAACCTAATAGCATTTTGTGGATCAAGTCCTGAAGTAAGAAGGTTAATTAAAAATGTTGTTAATGGTGCTACCTCAATCCAAGCAAACCAAATCACAAACCCACCAAAAATTGCACCAAGATTATTACCACTCCCTCCCACAATAACCATTATCCAAATAATAAACGTAAATCGAAGTGGTCTGTAACCAGATGGAGTAAATAAACCATCTAGAGTAACAAGCATCGCCCCTGCCACACCGACAATGGCTGCACCAATAACAAAAATTATTAAGTGCTGTTTCACAATATCTTTTCCCATAGCATTAGCTGAGACTTCGTTATCACGAATAGCACGCATCATACGCCCCCAAGGAGAAATCTGAGCTTTATTGGCAAAATAATAAATAACAATCATGACAGTAAAAAATAATAGAGCATAATTTAGCTTTACAAATAAACTTGAACTATCAATTATTAAATTAGTGAGTATTTCTTGTTTTTGATCTGCATCTATAATTTCATTAAGTTTTGAAGAGTTAAACCATGTGACCATGCTAATGAACCAATCAGATGTTTGGAGATTGATTTCATAAGGTACTGGTCTTTTAAGACCAATAACGTTTTTAACCCCTCTTGATAACCACTCTTCGTGTTTTAGAACACTAACAACAATCTCTGATATACCTAGCGTAACAATAGCTAAATAATCAGAACGTAATCCAAGAGCTACTTTTCCAATCACAAAAGCAACACCGCCAGCAAATAAGCCTCCAACAGCCCATGAAAATATAATAGGTAAATTAGCACCCCCCAAAAATCCTGCTAAAGCTGGGTCCACTTCTTCAATTCTATCGGTCGCATTAAGAAAAAAATATCTTATGATAATTAAACCAAAGCATATTACCAAACCATTTAACCAATATTTATGGGATTTTTTTTCTACTAATTTGGTAATAAAATATACGGCAGTTACTAGTGCTACTAATAAAATGAGGCTAATACCAAGTCCCGATCCACCAACCTGCCATGCTTCTTTGACAGGTGGATAAGATACTAATACAGCTGCTAAACCTCCCATCGCTAAAAAACCCATGACCCCAAAATTAATAACACCTGCGTATCCCCATGAAATATTAACACCCATAGTCATGATAGCAGAGATGATACACATATTCAGAATTACTAAGCTAACAGACCAACCTTGAATAAAACCGACTAAAATAAATAAAGAGGTCATAATAGATATTGCAGTCCATTCGTATTTATCAAATCTCATTACAAAACCTTTCCTCTAAAAATACCTGATGGCCTAATTAATAAAACAATAACAAGAATAGTAAATGAGACAGCAAATTTGTAATCAGTGGAAAGTAATTGCACCAAACTTGATGGCTCGAAGTTCTCAGGTAATAAATATTTAAAGAATTTTTTATATGCATAGGTGACCATAATTTCTGAAAAGGCAATGACATACCCGCCTACTACTGCCCCGAAAGGACTCCCTATTCCACCAACGATGGCAGAAGCAAAAATTGGAAGTACTAAATTTAAATAAATAATAGGTTTATAGCTTTTATCCAGGCCATATAACGTTCCAGCAACACACGCTAATGTTCCAACAATGAGCCAAGTGATAAAGACAACACGGTCAGGATTAATACCTGATAATAACGCTAAATCTTCATTATCTGAAAAAGCACGCATGGATTTTCCTGTTTTTGTTTTTTGTAAAAACCAGAAGGTAAATGTTAATAATGCAATTGTAATCAGAATAGTTATTACTTGAGAAGATTTTAAGGCTAATCCTTCATTTAAACCTGTCATCATTTTAAATTCTTTTGCTTTCATAATGAATTTTTGTCCATCAGAAAATTTAATCGTCTCTGTTCCAACTATAATCCTAATAATCGCATTAACAACAAACATGACACCAATAGAAACCATTGCCAAAACAACAGGAACACTTTTTTGTTTTCGGTAATATTTAAAAACAAATTTATCAGAGAGTAAACCCAGTAAGATAGTAGCTAGAATTCCAAATGGTAATGCTATTAATGCCGTAGGCAAGATGCCTAATCCAATATTTTGTGATTGGAAAAACCAGGTAAATAAAATGGTAATCATTGCACCAAATGACATCAGTTCACCGTGCGCGAAGTTTGCAAATCGAAGTATAGCATAGACAAAAGTAACACCTAAAGCACCTAGCGCTAATTGAGACCCATACGATAACCCTGGGATAATGACAAAGTTAAGAAGAACAACAATGGAGTTAAAAATATCTGTCACATTAACCCCCTAAAAATGATTTTCTTACTTCAGGATTATTGAGTAAATCTTGCCCACTGCCTTCTCTACTATTTTTACCATTTACCAACACATAGCCTCTGTCCGCAATGCTTAAAGCTTGTTTCGCATTTTGCTCTACCATTAAAATTCCAACGCCAGTTTTACCCACTTCAATTATCCGAGAAAATAATTCATCCATGACAATAGGTGATACACCAGCTGTTGGCTCATCAAGCATTAGAATTTTTGGTTTTGTCATTAAGGCTCTGCCAAAAGCGACCTGTTGACGTTGACCACCTGATAACTCTCCAGCATTTTGATTTCTTTTTTCTTTAAGCACAGGGAAAAGATTATAAATATCCTCAATTGTATGATGAATATCATCTGTACGTATAAATCCACCCATCTCTAAGTTTTCTTCCACGGTCATTCCTGTAAAAACATTATTTGTTTGAGGAACAAAAGCGATACCTAAATTTACACGGTCTTGAGGCAACATATTAGAAATATCATCCTCAGCAAAGCTCACCGATCCATCTGTTAATTTTAACATCCCTAATAAAGCCTTCATCGCCGTTGATTTTCCTGCACCGTTTGGCCCAACTATAACTGCAATTTCTCCTTGCTTCACTTCTAGAGTGATATTTTTTATAATATCAACACCGCCATATCCAGCTGTTAAATTATTACCAATCATACTAATCATTATTTTTTACTTTTTATTCCTCTGCCTAGATAAGCTTCAATAACTTCTTCATTAGATTTAACATCAGAAAATTTACCTTCAAATAAGACACTACCCTCTGCCATAACGATGACGGGATCACAAATTTTTTCTATTAAATCCATGTCGTGTTCAATAACAAAAAAAGTATAGTTTCTCTCTTTATTTAATCTTATGATTGCATCTGAAATTTCATTTAAAAGAGTTCTATTAACTCCTGCACCAACCTCATCCAATAAAACTAAGTTTGCTTCAACCATCATTGTTCGACCAAGTTCCAGTAATTTTTTTTGACCACCAGAGAGATTACCAGCTATCTCCTGCGTTAAATGTTTTAAGTTAAGGAATTCTATAACTTCAATTGCTTTAGCGCGTATTTCTTCTTCTTCTTTTTTAACCGCCTTATCACCAAAAAGTGCGTATATTAATTTCTCTCCACGTTGATTACCAGGAACCATCATTAAATTTTCCAAAACAGTAAGGGAAGAAAATTCATGAGCAATTTGAAACGTACGTAACACCCCCATGCTAAATAATTCATGTGGTTTTAATCCCGCTATATTTTTTTCTTCAAGATAAACATCACCATTGTCTGGTGCATACAAACCCGCAATTGTATTAAATAAAGTTGTTTTACCTGCACCGTTAGGGCCAATTAATCCAGTAATTGATCCTTTATCTATCTTTAGATTAACATTATTCACAGCTTTCAGACCACCAAAGCTTTTGTTAAGATCCTTTATTTTAAGCATTATCTAATTTTTTATGATTATAATTAAGTTCAACATTTAGCACTAACCCTATCGATATCATGATGGATAGCATGACGGAACCCCCATAAGAAATCAAGGGTAGCGGAATCCCAACAACTGGCATAAGACCTGATACCATTGCAATATTCATAAAAACATAAATAAAAATATTGGATGCAACGCCCAAAGCCAATATCCTTCCAAAGGTGTGAAAACATTTGATGCTAATAAAGTAACAAACTGCGATTAACAAAATAAAAAGAAAAATAATAAAGATTGTTCCAAGAAATCCAAATTCCTCACCAATCAAAGTAAATATAAAATCCGTTTGCTTCTCAGGAAGGTATTCAAGATAGGATTGAGTTCCTTGCAAAAAACCTTTTCCTGTCGCACCGCCAGAACCAAGCGCAATTTTAGACTGAATAAGTTGATAGCCCTTACCTAGAGGGTCGGACTCAGGATTAAGAAAGGAGATAATACGGTCTCGTTGATAAGGTTTAATGGATTGTAAAAATATAGGAATAGAGACAAGGGTAATAATCAAGCCAAGAATAAACTTCCATAATCTAATGCCTGCTAAAAAAAGAATAAAAGCACCTAGTATCAAAATACTTAAAGACGTTCCTAAATCTGGCTGAATTATAACGAAACCAAAAGGGATAACTAAAATTAAAAAAGGAAAAAAGAGGTAGCTAATTTTTTTTATATTTTCAAATTTTATATCATGATAAAATTTTGCCAAAGCTAATATAATTGTTATCTTTACTAGCTCAGATGGCTGAATACTTAATCCAAAAACTCTAATCCATCTTGTTGCACCTTTACCAAGGACGCCAATAACTTCTACTGAAATTAATAAAAGCAATGTTAAACCAAATAAAGCATAAGAATATTTATAAATTACTTTTATATCTATTAAGCTAATTAAAATAGCCATTAATAAAAAAATATAAAACCTTACCAAATGTCTTGAAGTCCATGGTTGATATGAACCATCAGCAGCTGAATACAATCCAGCAGCGCCAATAAAAGAAAGAAGAATAAGAAGAAAGATAAGCAAATAATTTAAATTTTTTATCTTTTCTAAAATCATACTTCTAGTTCATTAATATAATTAAAAATTTGTTTCGCAATTGGTGCTGCAGTCGATGCTCCAGATCCGCCATGTTCAATAATCACAGAAATAGAATATTTAGGATCATCATAAGGTATATATCCAACAAATAATGCGTGATCTCTATTCTTCCATTCTTGTTCTTTTTCTCTAAAGTCATCACTTTCTCTTTCGGATAATGATATTCTTCTCACTTGCGAAGTTCCTGTTTTACCAGCAAATTTGATATCTTGAAGTCTTGACTTAAAGGCTGTCCCTTTGTTCTCATTAACTACCTTAAACATTGCTTTTTTAATGATTTTTATTTCTTTAGAATACTTATCATTCGTTTTAAAACTCACACGGTTACCTTTGATAATCGTGGGCTCAATCATTTTACCGTTAGAAGCAATAATTGACGTCATCACCGCTAATTGAAAGGGATTTGTTAATACAAATCCTTGACCAATAGCACAAATTAACGTCTCTCCTGCATACCAACTTTCACCTTTTTTTTCTTTTTTCCATTTTTTATTTGGAACAATGCCTGTGTTTTGATTAGGCATTGAGATATCATAGGATTTACCAAGACCAAAATCTTTCGCAACTTCTGCTATTTTATCTATCCCTAATTTTTTTGA
The DNA here is from genome assembly GCA_902511405.1 of uncultured Alphaproteobacteria bacterium. Lineage (GTDB taxonomy): Bacteria > Pseudomonadota > Alphaproteobacteria > HIMB59 > CACPNW01. The sequence continues at coordinate 12,406 of CABXEZ010000020.1, read as the reverse complement.
AATTTCATAAAAAAAGACGTCACAGGACTGTTTAATAGCATCAGTAACATTCATTTTGCCGTGACCATTCGTTTTCCAACAATGATATAATCTATTTCCAAACCCTATTTTGCCAGTGCATGAATGTGTTGTGTCAGTGTTAATGACTCCATGTTTTAGAGCGGCAATCGCAACAATCATTTTAAATGTAGAGCCTGGTGAATATAAACCTTGAATACTTCTATTTGTAAGAGGAGATAAAGTATTAGCCAAAATACTCTCCCAATATTCTGTGTTTGGCTTTTGAATTATCTTATTTGGATCATATGTTGGTGTAGATGCCATACATAATATTTCACCAGTCTTAATATTTATAACATTAATAGAGCCAGCTTTATGCGATTTGAGTAAATTTATCGCGTATTGTTGTATACGAAGATCTATAGAAAGAGATACTTCTTCGCCCTTAATACTATCTACTTTAGAAATTTCTCGAATTATTCTGCCATTAGAGTTGACTTCAATTTCTCTTTGCCCAGCCTTACCAACAAGAAGTGGATTGAAAGATTTTTCTAATCCTTGTTTACCAATATCAAGGTTAGGCATTTTAGATATAAAGGGGAGGGCTAATTCTTGCTGATTTGGCTTACTAATATATCCAAGTAAATGAGAAAAATTATCTTTATATGGGTATATACGAAGATAATCTTCAGCAATAAATACTCCTTGTAAATTATATTTATTCGTCTCTATTTTCTCCAATGTAGACCAAGATATATTTTCAAAAATTTTTATTTTTTCAAATTTTTTAACTTGTTTACTCAATTCAATTACTTTTCGTCTTTTAATAAAATCAATATCGATAAATTTAGACAATGCATTTAATGTATTATTGATAGATTTTGTATTCTCAGGAATAATATATACGTCATATACTTTTTCATTTTTAGCAATTAAAACTTTATTTCTATCAAATATTTTTCCTCGAATAGGAAAAATAATTTCTAGATCAATTTGGTTTTTTTTAGACATTGTTTTATACTTTGATGAGTCTAAAATTTGAATATTATATAAACGCCATCCCACAGCTGAAAAAAGAGATAATTTTAATAAAAATAAAATAAAAGTGCGCCTATTATATAAACTTACTTGTTTTTTTTGATCAGAATAAAACATTATAATTTATCTATTTTAGAAAAGATAAATAGAGAAGGAAAAAAAACAATTAATGAAGTTAAAAATAACCAACTTAAGTTTTGATAATTAATTGGATAATTAAAAAAAATATTGGCTATCAATGTTTCTGACACAAACATTAATAATGTCAATCCTATTATAATATAGGAAATTGTTCTCGAGGAAAAATTTAAAAGATACTTTTTACTGTAATAAAATAAAAATACAAAAACTAAAAAAGAAATTAAGTGGGGTGATATATAATCAATTAGAAAAATATCAAAAAATACACCATATAAAAATGAGATAAAAAAAAGAGAAAAATGAAAAAAATAAAAAACAAGATAAATTAAAGTTAGATGAAAGATAGCGTAGGATAAGAAATTAAAAAATTCTAAATCAACAAAATAATTTACACTTAAAGAAAAAGAAAAAAATAGAATGAGATGGTATATTAGTGTTTGACTACTAAGTAGTTTTGGAAACATTATTTATTTTCAATAACTTGCACATAGTCAATATTTTTAAAATCTACAAAAGGTAATACCAAAAAATTATCTTTTCTTATTTCAACAATCTTACCTACCAGTATGTTTGGTGGGAATATCTGTGCACTACCGCTTGTAACAACTAAATCCCCAACTTTTGGTAACTTTTCATCTTTGCTAAAGGCACTTACTAAATGCACACCATCATCACCCCCTTGAAGAAGGGAATAATTGTTATTAGATATAGTTTTGACTGCAAGAGAGGAGTTTGGATCTATTAACAGCAAAACTCTTGTATTACCAACAGATGTATCAACTGTTCTTCCTAACAAACCTCTGTAATTAACAACCGCCATATCATTAACAACACCATCTTTTAATCCTGCATTTATATTAATCATTTTACTAAACATAAAATCATTTCTACTAACCAAGGAAGCGGTTTTGACTAAGGTTAAGTTACTATCAGTTGAATTAAGTAATTTTTTTAAAACTTTATTTTCTGAATTATTATGAATTGCTAATGCTTGCCATTTTTTTAGACGCATAACTTCTTCTTTCAGAATATTATTTTCAGCTTGTAAGTTTCTAAAATCATAAAACTGAGTTTGTAAGCGAGAAATTACTTTTACTGGAGATACAATAAATGATGTTATGGGATAAAGATAATTGTTAGAAATAGACTTAACTTTATTAACAACAAAATAATCAGATTTTGAAAAGAAAATTAATAAAAATGATAGTATAAAAACAGAAGTTAAAAAAACATTCCTTAAAAAACGTGATCGTGAAATTGCTTTAACTTTAAAGGAGAGGGCCATACGTTTTAATCAGAAGCAAAGACGTCACTTAGTTTAGATTTTTCTTCCAATGCTTTACCTGTGCCCATAACGACACACAACAAAGGATCTTCAGCAATAGAGACAGGCAAGCTTGTTGCTCGTCTCAACACCTTATCTAAATTTCCCAGTAATGAGCCTCCACCAGTCATCATAATTCCTCTTTCTACAATATCAGCTGATAATTCAGCTGGTGTTTGTTCAAGAGCTCTTTTAATTGTATCAATAATCTGTGCTACTGGTTCAGCTAATGCTTCTGCTATTTGTCGTTGTGAAATTGATAGCTCTTTTGGCAACCCAGTTATTAAATCTCTACCTTTAACGTTCATGGATTTTCCATCACCATCTTCTGGGGTAGAGGCAGATCCAATTTCCTTTTTCATTCTTTCTGCCGTTGTTTCACCAATAGCCAATTTATGAGATGATCGCATGTATTCGATTATGGCTTCATCAAATTTATCACCAGCAGCCTTTACAGAAGTTGCGTGCACAACGCCACCAAGAGACAAAACAGCTACTTCGGTAGTACCACCACCTATATCAACAATCATTGATCCTGTTGGCTCAGCAACAGGAAGTCCCGCACCAATTGCAGCTGCAACAGGCTCTTCAATAAGAAATACTCTCCTAGCACCTGCTGCATCAGCAGATTCTCTTATTGCTCGTCGCTCAACATTGGTGGCACCTGTTGGAACACATATTACTATTTGTGGGTTGGATAATGTTCTTCCACTGTGAACTTTTTTGATAAAACTTTTTATCATCTGTTCCGCAACTTCAAAATCAGCAATAACACCATCTTTCATTGGTCTTATAGCTTGAATTTTACCTGGAGTTCTTCCTAGCATCTGTTTAGCTTCATTACCTACTGCCAGCACTTGCGTTCTACCTTGATTTTCAACAGTAGCTACAACTGATGGTTCATTTAAAACAACACCTTCACCTTTAACATAAACAAGGGTATTTGCTGTTCCCAAATCTATAGCCATATCTTTTGAGAACCAACTAAATAATTTATCGATAAACATGGTCTTTTATACCCCTTCTATTTTGAATTCGTCAGATTTTTTTACAATTGATTTAGTTTTTTTAAAAATTAATTTATTTAATGCGCTAATATACGCTTTAGCTGAAGCAACAATAATATCTGGATCACTTCCTTTAGCTTGAGATGATAAATCATCATCTTCCAAACGTACTGTTACCTCTCCTTGAGCATCTGTTCCAGCAGTGATCGCATGAACTTGATAGAGCTTTAACCGAAAATCAGTTTGGGTAATTTGTTTTATGGCATTAAAAGTTGCGTCAACAGGGCCGTTACCATCACTTGTATTTGATTGCTTTTTATCATCCATAATTAAAGTTAACTTGGCCTGATGTTTAGATAGAGATCCTGCATTAACTTCAAGTGATACAAATTTAATATGTTCATCATATGACAGCGTTCTCTCTCCCGCTAGAGCAATTAAATCTTCTTCAAAAATTTCTTTTTTCTTATCTGCAAGATCTTTAAATCGTCCAAATACTTCCATCAATGCATTGTCACCAAAATCATAACCTAACTCTTTTAATTTTTCAGAAAAAGCATGTTTTCCTGAATGTTTACCTAAAACTAATGATGATTTATTTAAGCCAACAGACTCAGGTGTCATGATTTCATACGTCTCTGCATTTTTTAACATTCCATCTTGATGAATGCCAGCTTCATGAGCAAAGGCATTAGCACCAACAATTGCTTTATTTGGTTGTACTGTAAATCCTGTAATAGAAGATACTAATCTTGAAGCTTTAGTAATGTATTCAGACTTAACATTCGTATGAAAGGGCATTAAATCTTTCTTTACCTTTAACGTCATTACTATTTCTTCAAGAGCAGCATTACCTGCACGTTCACCTAAGCCATTAATTGTGCATTCTACTTGTCTTGCACCTTCTTGAATTGCCGCAACACTGTTTGCAACAGCTAGACCTAGATCATTGTGCGTATGTGTAGATAAAATTGCTTTATCAACATTTGGTACATTATTTCTTACAGCTTTAAAAATTGAACCAAACTCAGAAGGTAAAGTAAAACCAACAGTGTCAGGAATATTAATAGTAGAAGCCCCTGAAGCGATAGCAAGCTCAATACATTTATATAAAAACTCTAGATTTGATCTTCCACCATCTTCACAACTCCATTCAATATTATCACATAAATTTCTTGCATGAGAAACGGTATGTTTAATTGACTCTAAAACTTCTTCTTCCGTTTTCATCAATTTATATTTCATATGAATAGGGCTGGTTGCAATAAAAGTATGAATACGTGGTGATTTAGCATGCTTAACTGCTTCCCAAGCGCGATCAATATCAGTGATTTTTGCTCTCGATAAACCAGCTATAGTTGAGTTTTTAATATTTTTGCTAATCTCCGATACAGCTTCAAAATCTCCATTTGACGCAATAGGAAAACCTGCTTCGATAATATCAACTTTCATCTCTTCTAAAAGCTGCGCTATCTGCATCTTTTCATCAAGATTCATGGTTGCTCCTGGAGATTGCTCACCATCTCTCAGTGTCGTATCAAAAATATATACTTTATCACTCATATTTTACCGTCTATATACTAAAATACCCCAGTTTTAAATTAATGACTTTTTAATCAAAGATATCTCCTATTTTCTAGTTCTTTGATTTATCAACCATTTTACTTTCTGCAATCCATGGCATCAGTGTTCTTAGTTTTTCACCAACGGCTTCAATTGGATGCTCAGCTTGTTGCTTTCTCATTAATTTAAATTTTGTCTGACCACTTTTATGTTCATCCATCCATTCTTTAGTAAATTGACCTGATTGAATCTCAGCAAGAATTTTTTTCATTTCTTTTTTTGTTTCATCAGTGATCAAACGTGGACCTCTAGAATAATCTCCATACTCAGCAGTATTTGAAATCGAATATCTCATGTTAGCCATGCCCCCTTCATAAAGAAGATCAACAATTAACTTTACTTCGTGAAGACATTCAAAATACGCCATTTCAGGTGCATAGCCTGCTTCAACAAGTGTTTCATAACCAGCTGTAATTAAGTGAGTTAATCCTCCACATAAAACAGATTGCTCTCCAAATAAATCAGTTTCACATTCTTCTTTAAATGTAGTTTCAATTATCCCCGCTCTACCACCACCAACACCTGAGGCATATGCAATTGCAATGTCCAAAGCATTTCCTGATGGGTTTTTATCAACAGCAACAAGACAAGGAACTCCTGCACCTCTTTCGTATTCAGCACGAACTGTATGACCTGGTCCTTTTGGGGCAATCATTATAACATCAATACCTTCAGTTGGTTGTATCAAATCAAAATGAATATTTAAACCATGTGCGAAAGCCAATGCTGTTCCTTCTTTGATATTTGGTGCAATCTCATTATTATAAATATCTGATTGAAGTTCATCAGGTGTTAACATCATAATAATATCAGCCCAATCTGCTGCTTCAGTGGGTGTCATCACATCAAAGTTAGCATTTTTAGCTTTTTCTCTAGTTGGTGAGTCTTCTCTAAGAGCGATTGCTACATTTTCAATCCCTGAGTCTCTAAGGTTCATTGCATGCGCATGACCTTGACTACCATAACCAACAATGACTATTTTTTTACTTTTAATTAAATTAAGATCTGCGTCCCTATCATAATATACTCTCATTATACCTCCTCAGTATTTTTATGTGTTGATATTGCTACAGGACCACTCCTCACAATTTCAATTTTTGTAATTTGGTTTATTTCTATAATAAATCTATTAATTCTCTCTGAAGCACCTGCAATTTCAAAGATTATAGAACTATTTTCATTTTCAATTTTTCTTGCACGGTAAAAATCACAAATTTCATATATTTTCTTTTTATTTGTTTCATTAAGATCAATATTCACTAACGCTACTTCTGCTTCTACAGCACTACCTTCTTCATCTAAATTAGAAACGCTATGAACAGGAACAATACGCAAAAGTTGCTTTTCTATCTGACTAACAACTTCTGAAGTGCCCTCAGTAACAATAGTAATTCTTGAGAGATGCTCATCATTACTTACTTCAGCTACATTTAAACTTTCAATATTGTACCCTCTTCCAGAAAACATCCCAATTACCCTTGCTAGAACACCTGGTTCATTATCAACAAGGACAGTTAAGATATGTCTTCTCGATACAGAAGTATTATCAGGGCTATCATAAACAGATTTATTCATTAAACTAAAATCTTACCTTTTTCTGCTGAAAGCTTATCTTGTTTTTGATCCTTACTAAGAACCATTTCATTATGAGCAGAGCCACTTTGAATCATAGGAAAGCAATTTTCTTCCTTACTAACCCAAATATCAGCAATTACCGTTTTATCTGTATTAATCATTTCATTAATAACATCATCAAGTTCCCCTGGTTTTTTTGCTCTAAGACCAACAGCTTTATAACTCTCCGCTAACTTTACAAAATCAGGTAAACTATCGGTATAACTCTCTGAATAACGGCCTCCATGCAAAAGTTCCTGCCATTGTCTTACCATACCCATATATTCATTATTAAGAATAAAGATTTTTACAGGTAATCTATATTGAACAGCGGTACTCATCTCCTGAATGTTCATTAAAATTGATGCATCACCCGCTACATCAATAACTAACGCATCAGGATTTGCTACCTGCGCACCTATAGCTGCTGGAAATCCATAACCCATAGTTCCTAATCCACCTGAAGTAAGCCATCTATTTGGTTTTTCAAATTTATAGTACTGAGCAGCCCACATTTGATGCTGACCAACTTCTGTAGTGATGAATGTTTCCTTATCTTTCGTTAATTCATATAATCGTTGGATTGCATACTGGGGCTTTATTTCTTTTTCATTATTCGTAAAATGTAAACAATCTATTTTTTTCCAATTATTAATTTTATCCCACCATAATTTTAAATCTGACTGATTAGTTTTTAAATTATTATCCTTCCAAACTTTTAGAACTCTTTTTAAGACACTTGATACATCACCAACAACTGGTACATCGACTTTAATTGTTTTGTTAATATTACTTTCATCTATATCAATATGAATTTTTTTTGAATTTGGAGAGAATGCATCAAGTCTTCCTGTTACCCTGTCATCAAAACGTGCTCCAATGTTAATCATCACATCACAATCATGCATAGCCATATTAGCTTCATACATACCGTGCATTCCAAGCATTCCCAAAGAATTGGGATGAGAGGATCCAAGAACACCTAAGCCCATTAACGTCATAGTAGCTGGAGCTCCTGTCATCTCAACTAACTGCGAAACTAATTCAGCTGCCTTAGGTCCAGAATTAATACATCCACCACCAATATAAAAAATAGGTTTTTTTGCTTTTGAAATTAAATTAACAACTTCGTCAATTTTTTTATCATTTTTAAAAATTTCTGGCTCAAATAATCTATGAGGAGGAATAATAATATTTTCTTTTTTTGTATAAGTCCCATTAGCAAATTGAACATCTTTAGGAATATCAATTAATACAGGACCAGGTCTGCCATCTTGAGCTATTGTAAAGGCCTCATGAAAAACAGGTGACAATTTATTTGGATCTTTAACTAGATAGTTATGTTTCGTGCAAGGTCTTGTAATACCGGTTGTGTCACATTCTTGAAATGCATCACTCCCAATTAAATGTTGCGGTACCTGTCCTGTGATACAAACGATTGGAATACTATCCATCATTGCATCTGTTAAACCTGTAACAACATTTGTAGCACCAGGTCCAGATGTTACTAAGACTACACCAACTTTACCAGTAGAGCGTGCATATCCTTCAGCCGCATGTATTGCTCCACCTTCTTGGCGCACCAAAACATGTTTTATGGAGTTTTGCTTAAATAAAGTATCATAGATGGGTAATACTGCACCACCAGGGTAACCAAACACTACCTCAACCCCTTGATCTACAAGAGATTGCAATACAATTTCCGCGCCTGTCATTTCTTGTTTCATTGCCAAGATCTCATAGGCTGTGGATAAAATAAAATCAATAATTTACTTCAAAATCAGTCAATTTTAATAGAATTTAGATCAATTTCAGATGGAAATTTATCAAATTTTTGAAAAATCTCTAAATTAGAGGAATTCCACCAAGTATGTTGGCGTTTTACATAATTCCTAGTAACTTGCTGTCCCTTGCTAATACACTCTTCTAAACTGCATTGATTTGCTAAATATTTTTTTATTTCTGGAACACCGTGAGCTCTCATAATAGGTAAAGAATCAGATAAGTTCAGTTCTAATAATTTTTTTACTTCCTCTACCGCTCCATCTTTCATCATTTTTACAAATCTAGAATTAACAACTTGATAGTTTTTTTCTCTATTAGGTAAAAATAACAAAATTTTAAATTTACAGTCTGTGATAAATTTTTTATTTTTGTTTATCTTCCATGCACTAAATTGTTTTCCAGTTGACTCAAATACCTCCCAAATTCTTCTTAAACGAACAGTGTCATTATGATTTATTTCATTTAATGATTCAGGATCGACATTTTTAATTTGATTAATTAAAAAGTCTTTCCCAAATTCTTGTAATATTTTTTCAGACTCTATTTTAATTGATTCAGGAATGGAGGGCAAATCAACTAATCCATTAATTAGTGTATTTATATACAACCCCGTCCCTCCAACTAATATTGGAGTTAAATTTTTGGCACTTGTTTTTTTTATAATTTCTGATGCATCATTACACCATCGCTCAACATTATATCTCTCTCTGCCATCAACAAAACCATATAAATAATGATCTATATTTTTCATTTCACTCGATGAGGGACGTGCAGTTAATATTTCTAAATTTTCATACACTTGCATGCTATCAGCATTGATAACAGCACCTTTAACTTTGTTTGCAAGAGAAATTGATAGGTTTGATTTTCCAGTAGCTGTAGGACCAGCAATCACATAAACGGTACTTATCAATTATCGACGAATTTAATTGTTACCCAACTAGTTTCATCTCCACGTTGTATCTTTAATAACAATGATGATCTCCCAGTCTCTTTATATTTCTCAACTAATGAGGTAAAAGACTTAATTGACTCGACTATCTCCCTATTAACTTCTATGATTATATCACCGTTATCCAACATGATTTCATCATTATCAACTTTTGTGACAGTAACGCCTATAGATTGATCATTTTCTTTAATTGTAATTCCAAGAGATTTAATTTTCTTTTCAATAATTTTATTTTCTTGTTTTGTAGATTTCGCTGTAACATAAGTTTGCTCTGGTAATTCACCAAGCTCAACTTCAATAATAATTTTTTTATTTTTTCTCCAAACCTCAACAATTGCAACAGATCCAACATCTGATTCTGCAACAACTCTTGGTAGATCGGTCATTTTGACAATTTCAATCTCATTAAAGGTTAATATAACATCTCCAGCTTCAATACCCGCAGTCTTTGAAGGACCTTTGGGATTTACATTAGATACGAATGCGCCTTTTTCATTTTCTAAACCTAAACTTTCAGCAAAATCTTTTGAGACAGGTTGTATTTGAACACCAAGCCATCCTCTTTTAGTTCTTCCAAAATCTTTTAATTGTTGGACGATTTTTTTGGCACTATTTGAAGGAATAGCAAAACCTAACCCAATACTTCCACCTGTCTGAGATATTATTGCAGAGTTTATTCCAATAACCTCGCCATCAATATTAAAAAGTGGCCCACCAGAATTTCCCCTATTAATTGACGCGTCTGTTTGTAAAAATTTTACGTAAGGGCCGTTTCCAAGGTCTCTAGAGATAGCTGAGATTATACCTGCTGTAACTGTGCCACCTAAGCCCAATGGATTTCCAATAGCTATTGACCAGTCTCCAACACGAATTGCTTCTGAATCACCCCATGGAACTGATACAAGTTCAGTTGATCCTGGATCAATTTTTAAGACAGCTAAATCAGCTTTTGGATCCCTTCCGAGAAGCTCAGCTGTAAACTCTTGTTGATTTGACATAATGACCGTTATTTCATCAGCACCTTCTATTACATGATTGTTAGTTACAATTATTCCTTCTTTCTCAATAATAAAACCTGAACCAAGACCTGTCATAGGTCTTTGAGATGGAGAATTTCTTCTTTCATTATCAAAATATTCTTTAAAAAACTCATCAAATGGAGATCCCTCAGGAAAACGAGGCATTTGATTTTGAGAATTATTATTATCTTTCACTATTGTTGTTGAAGCAATACTTACGACTGCAGGAGATAAGGTTTCAACTAAGTCCGCAAAACTACTTGGATGAGATTGTAAAGTTGAAGAAAGAGAAATTAAAAAAACGAAAGTAGTACTTAATATAAATTTTCTCATTACAAATCTCCATAAAAACGGAAAGTGAAATAAATAAGGCATGCTCCAATTAAAATCATTATTAAAGATATAGTCTTTATTTTTTGAGGATCAACCTTCCGAAGTTGATCAAGAAGGGTATTTAAATTACCTGCTAAAAAAAAATATAAAATACCTTCAAACAAAAGTAGTAAGCCAACACCCAAGAGGAATAGCTTGAACATTAATTATCTGATTTAAGTTCTCCAAAAAACTTTTCACAAACTTGACCTGGGGCAATAACCATCGACATTTCAGTATCTCCAAAAGTATCTCTACAAGCTTGCATGGTTCTTAAAAAATCAAAAAATTCTTCATCAAGACCATATGCATTCGCAAGTATAGTATTTTTTTCTGCATCACCTTCACCGCGTAAAATCGATGATGTTCTTTCAGCCTCAGCAATAATGACAGTTTGTTGCCTATCAGCAGATGCTACAATTTCTTTAGACAATTCTTCACCTTCTGCCCTTAAAAGATTTGCTTCTTTTTCTCTCTCAGAACGCATACGTTGATAAACGTTATTTGATACTTGTTCTGTTAAATCGGTTCTTCCAATTCTAATATCAATAATCTCTACACCAAAAGAATCTTCATTGCCTAGGATTTGATCCTGAATTTCATTCATAATGTTTATTCTATTATCACTTAGGAGAGAGGCTAAAGAATATTGTGCTATTACACCTCTAACAGATGCATTTATAATCCTTCCAAATCTATCAGAAAAGGTTGCTTCATTTCGTACTGTTTGAAAAAACTTTAAGGGATTTACTATTTTATATCTTGCAAAAGAGTCGACTATAATTCTTTTTTGGTCAGACAAGATCATTTCCTCAGGTTGAGGATCAAGGTTTAAAAGTCTTGAATCTAAAAAAACAGCATCTTGAATAAAAGGAATTTTAAACTGTAATCCTGGCTCAGTGATAACTTTTCTCGGATCACCAAATTGCAATACGATTGCTTGCTTAGTTTCATTTACTATGAAAAACGCTCCAGTGAATGTTAGAAATCCAATAAAAAGAAGTAACACAACAATTATATTTCTTAAGCTAAATTTCATTAATTATTACTCCCTTTTTTTAATTCATTTAAGGGAAGATAAGGAACTACGCCTTGGCCTCCTGCATCATCAAGTATGATTTTGTTTTCACCCTCAAGTACTTCTCTTAATGTTTCTAAATATATTCTTCGTCTTGTAACTTCTTTATTACCTTTATAACTATTAAAGACATCAATAAAATTTTGAGCGACACCTTCAGCTTGCTTAACTACTTGCTCTTTATATGCTTTCGCACCTTCAACTAATTTAGCAGCTTCACCACGTGCATTCGGAACAATTCTGTTAAGATATGAATTAGCTTCGTTTACTAATCTCTCTTTATCCTGTCTTGCTCTTTGAACTTCATCAAACGCATCGATAACTTGTGATGGTGGTTCAACACTTTGTAACTGAACTGACTGAATGAGAACACCGCTTTCATAACTATCAAGCACATCTTGTAGGCCATTTCTGACTACTTGTTCTACTTCCTGTCTTCCTTCAGTTAATAAA
>CABXEZ010000019.1 GCA_902511405.1 uncultured Alphaproteobacteria bacterium | reverse complement strand
ACTCTATGTTTTACAGCTGCGCAGGCTTTATTAGCTGCAAAAGCAGGGGCTAGTTTTATTTCGCCTTTTGTTGGCAGACTTGATGATTTAGGTGAGAACGGTATGGATCTCATCGAGGATATTGTTGATATCTATGACAATTATGATTTTGACACAAAAGTACTTGTTGCTTCTATAAGATCTACACAGCATGTCATTGATGCTGCCGTTATTGGTGCCCATGTATCAACACTGCCGCCAAAAGTAATTCACGAATTATATAATCACCCCTTAACAGAAAAGGGATTGAATGCCTTTTTGGAAGATTGGAAAAAAACAGGACAATCCATCCTTCCTAAATAAATGAATAAAAAGGATGACAACAGTTCTACTGAAGAACTTGTTCAAAAGTTTCTCAAAAAAAATAAAAATTTTTTTATCAAACATCCAGAGCTGCTAAAAGAATTACAATTTCCATTAAAAGATGAAGGGTCAGACAAAGTAATTGACCTTCAAGTGTACCGTTATAAAAAAATCAATCAGGAAAATATTGATTTACAAAATCAAATGACACAGATTTTGCTTGCTGGCAAAAGCCACATACAAACGCAAAAAAGAATTCTCAAATCATCCCTTAAAATTCTTAATAGCAAATCACTAACAAAAGTCTTTAGTGTTATTTTATCAGACTTTAAAGTACTCCTAGGATGCGAATACATTAACTGCTTTAGTACGAATAATAATATTGGCATCAATGAGGTTCAAAAAATAGATACCCGAGTAGCAAAAAGTTATTTTCGTGACAAAGCAATAACAAACTTAAATCAAAATCCTAAAGGCGTTTTGTTATTCTTTCCCAATAAATCACCACAAATAAAATCCTATATTTTATTAAAAATTAATTTTCAGGAAGATATGTTTGTTGTTGCTATGGGATCAAAAGATATCAATAAATTTAATCCTGAGCAACAGGTTGATCTCATTGAATATTTAATTAAGATTATAGAAATTAAAATTAACCAATTATAAGGAGCATACAATGAAAGGTTATAGATTTATTACAGATGATGATACGTCAGAGTTTTGTCACCGCGTAACAGAAGCACTATCAACTGGGTGGAAGTTACACGGCGAACCACAAATGACATTTGATAAAAAAAGAGGAGTAATGCGATGCGGTCAAGCTGTGATTAAAAATGCTCCCAGAAAAAAATATTCCAAAAAAATGTCGCTGAGCTCTATTTAATTTTTTATTTAGAAACATACAATTTTCCTAATATATAAAAATGTCTGATAAAGCGTCCATTGGCAATATTGTCAAATTATCGATACCAATTTTTTTTGCTAATCTAGTAATTCCTTTAGTCGCCATTGTCGATACAGGCTTAATGGGCAACCTAGACAATGCGAGTTATTTAACTGCTACAAGTATTGCCACTAGTGTATTTTCCCTTATTTTCTGGAGTTTTGGCTTTCTTCGAATGGGTACCGTTGGTATTGTAGCGCAGGCTCACGGATCAAAGGAATATGATGAAATTGTTAATTTAGTTTTTCGAAATATTACTTTTGTTATTCTGATTTCCTTACTTTTAATTGTCTGTCAGAAATATATTTTTACAATTTCATTAAGTATTTTTGAATTATCAGATGACACAACAAAATATTTTAAAGAGTATTTTGATTTACGTATTTATTCATCTTTTGGTGAGTTAACCATATATATAATTACTGGATTATTTATTGGATTACAAAGAACAACTGTATCAAGTGTAGCAGTTGGTTTTTTTTCAATTACTAACATTTTGTTTAGTTTATTATTTGTACTCTACTTTGATTTAGATGTGCAAGGTGTTGCCCTGGGAACCGTCATATCATCAACACTGACTGCTGCAATTTTTTTAAGTTACACGTTCTTTGAATTACAAAAACTAACATCAATAAAAATTAATGTAGCAAAAATATTTAATGTAAAAAAGATTCAAAAATTATTTAACATTAATTTTGATATATTTATTAGATCAGCTCTTCTCACTTTTTCTTTTCTTTTTTTTACATACTTAGGAAATACCATTAGTGAGGATGTTGTTGCCGCAAATACTATTTTATTAAACCTCATCATGCTATCAGCGTTTATTTTAGATGCGTATGCTTTTTCAACAGAGGGAATAGTTGGCTATTCTATTGGCTCCAAAAATAAAAAACTACTCACTAATGTTATTAAAAATTCATTTATCTTAAGTGCAGCAACAGGATTATTAATTTCTTTAATATACTTAGTTGGTAAAAATAACTTTATCTTTATCATGACTGATCTACCTAATATTAAAAATTTAAGCATGTCATATTCTTATTGGGTTGTGTTAATTCCTTTTATATCTTCTTTTTGTTATCAAATTGATGGAATTTTTATAGGAGCTTCTCAAACAAAAGAATTGCGTAATGCTATGATTGTATCTGTAAGTGTTTATATACTGTGTGCCCTATTCCTTGTCAGCAGTTTTGGTAATTTAGGATTATGGATATCACTATGTATCTTTTTTGCATTGAGAGCGTTGACCTTATTCTTTTATCTCAGCAAAATTTATCAACGTATTGCATAAAAAAAATAAATTAAATTTTTAAATTAAGAAGTTGTCTGACTATATCTTTTTTATCCCATCGTTGAAGTAACCGAGCTAAATCAAGAGTAGTGCCTGATGCAAAATCAGGAAAAATTTCAGTATATTTTTTACCCAGTTGAATTGTTTTATTAGGATTAATTGTTAAAAAATTTTTATTTTGTAATAATAAAACTTTTCTTTTAACTGTTTCTCTAGGCATATTTAAAGAAGATGAAATACTTGTCACGGTTAACTTTGGGCTATTTAAGACCTCAGCATTAGAAGATTTTTCAAATTCAAAAGATAATGCTTCTAAAGAAACTTCCTTATCTTTGTTTATTAAATATACATTGTAACTAACCACTACTTGCAATATTAAAAAACTTTCAAAATCTATGGCTATTTTTTTATCAATTCGCTGATAAAAATTAATTAAAAAAATTGCCCAATCATAAAAACCCGAAGAAAAATTTTCATTTTCTTTTATTTTATTTTTAGATTCCATAAATTATTTGTTTTTAATTTTTAACATAAAATAAAAACCTAACACGAACAGTATAGTATTGGAAAAAAGACCAATTCTCTGAGAAAAATAATATGTCATTGTGCCGACCAACAACGGACCAGCAAATGAAGTTATTCGACCTGAAAATGCAAATAAACCAAAACTTCTACCTGCCTGTTGTTCTCTAATTAGTGATGTCATCATTACACGGCTAGCACTTTGTATAATTCCAATAAACATAGAGACAACCATTACAACTGCGAAAAAATTTGATTTGCTTACGGCAAATAATGAAGCATAAATTATGCACAATGTTAATACTGCTATACTTATTAAAATTAAATTTTTTGATGAATATTTATCATTTAAAAATCCCCCAACTATTACACTTAAAAAAGCAATAACATTTGAAAAAATAGCCATTTGAATAATCTCATTAAAGCTAAAACCAAATACGCCACTTGCGTAAACCCCTCCTCCACTTATCAGCACGATAAGCGCATCGGCATATAACATTCTTGCTATTAAAAACTTTCCTACTTCAGTTAATTTATTTTGCCAAATTATTTGAATTAAAGATTTAAAATTCAAATTATTTGTTTGTATATCTTTAGAAGTTTTATCCTTAAAAAAGAAAAGCATAGGAATGGCAAATAACAAAAACCATAAAGCAACAATAAGTGCAGTGAATCGAATATTTTCAAATTCTTGTTTATTAAGATCAAATAAAACTGTGTCTGACAAAATAAAAAAATAAAGCACAATCAATAATACTGGAATTGTTCCTAAGTACCCTAAGCCAAAACCTAAGCCTGATGTTGAACCGAGTTTATTTTTTTCAGATGATTGTTGTAATAGTGAATTGTAAAAAATTTGTGCAATTTCATAACAATAATTTGAACATAAAAATATTATTAATGTATAAAAAATAAAGCTAGCTTCTGGTTTTGAAAACCAAAATAAACACGTTGTTAGAATACATAGAATTGTAAATATGCGTAAAAAATTTATTAAACCATTTTTTCTTTTATCTGCAACGATGCCAAGATAAGGGCCTGTTATAGCAATTAACAAACCACAAACTCCCGTCGTCCATTGCCAGTAGGCAGCACCTAATTGCACATCACCAACAATTTGCCTTGCAAAATAGGTGGAGAATACAAACGTAATGATGATGGCTGAAAAAGAAGAATTGGCAAAATCATACATTCCGTAGTTTATCTTTTTCATCTCATCGAAAGTATCACCATTTTAGTGACATTGATAATAAAATTTCATATTTTTGTAGGTAGAAGATAATGTGTTTAAGTATGTAAATATTAATATTTCGTTTTTACTCTTCTTCATAGTTTTTATTTTAGTAAATTTTTATTCCCATAACGCTAAAGCATATAATTGTTATGGCACAAGTAATGCTGGTACAGTAGCCCCTGATAATGGCACCGTTTGTGCCAATATGTATATTGTGCCTTCCACTTCTGGTGCGGGAGCGAAAAAATTAGTGAAAGCTACTCACTCTGGATCAAATGCCTATATCACCTATGGAGGTGAAAAATATTGGTTTGGAGAAGAGGCTGGGAAAAAGAAAATTTTTACTGGTCAAGTTCAAAATTTTAATCGAGTTTTTTATAATAAAAGAAACTTTAATGCAGATATTGGCTACTGGGATATGAGCAGAGCTGTTGTCACTTCAGAAATGTTTAAAAATGCTAGAAATTTTAATCAAGACATTGGTGACTGGGATATGAGTAAAAATAAATGGTATTGGGGAATGTTTTATAATGCTCAAAAATTTAACCAAGACATTGGCAGTTGGGATACTAGTCGTGCTGCTTCTTTCTCAACAATGTTTGTAGGAGCTAAATCTTTTAATCAAGATATTGGTAATTGGACAACCTCAAGCGTTACCACAATGTATCAAATGTTTAGAAATGCTAAAAAATTTAATCAAGATATTGGTTCATGGAATACCAAAAAAGTAAAATATTTTACTAGCATGTTTCTCCAAGCTTCAGCATTCAATAATGGAGGGAGTGATAGTATTAATAATTGGAACGTATCTAAAGCAATCGACATGAGAGCCATGTTCCACACAGCAATTAATTTTAATCAACCTTTAAATAATTGGTCTTTAAAAAAAAGTACCAATAGAAGTTTGCTTAGGCAATTTCTTCAGAATGCGTCAAAGTACAATAAGGATTTAACATGTTTAGATGTCTCACATTTTCCAGATAGTAGGGTGCCTCAAAGTTTCTCGAATGGCTCTCTATTAACCTCCTCACAAAAACCACAGTGGGGTCAAAGTGTTCCTGCTTCTTGTACTGCAGCACCAACTCTTTCATCTAGCTCACCTGCTGATAACGATTTAAATGTCTCAAACACTGCCAATATCTTTTTGACATTTGATGAGAACGTCAACGCAGGAGATGGTGATATTATTATTAAAAAAACCTCAGATAACAATGTTTTTGAGACAATTGCAGCAAATAGTAATCTAGTAACAGGAACGGGAACTGATGTCATTGAGATCAATCCATCGAATACCTTTGCAAGTGGAACAGAATATTATGTGGTAATTGACTCAGATGCTTTTAAAGATTTAACAGGAAATTATTATGCTGGTATATCTTCGACAACTGCATTGAGTTTCACAACTCTAGACTCCACTAATCCAAGCTTATCTTCATCTTCACCAGCTCATCTTGATACTGACGTTGCTGTTGATACAAATATTGTTTTAAATTTTAGTGAAGCTGTGGATGTAGAAAGTGGGAATATTACTATTAAAAAAACGAGTGATGACAGTACTGTTGAAACAATCGATGTCACAAGCACTCAGGTAACTGGATCTGGATCAACTCAGATTACCATTAACCCTTCAAGTGCACTCGATGATTCAACAGAGTTTTATTTAATCATTGATGCCACTGCATTTGATGATGCAGCAGGAAACTCATATGCAGGAATTGATAACACCAATAGTATGCTTAGCTTTACAACTATTGATAATACAAATCCCACTCTCTCTTCATCAGTTCCAGTAGACAATGCAACTGGTGTATCTGCTGTTGCAAATATTACTTTAACCTTTAGCGAAGCTGTGGATGTAGAAAGTGGGAATATTACTATTAAAAAAACGAGTGATGACAGTACTCTTGAGACAGTTGATGTTACTGAAAATAAAGTTACAGGTACAGGAACAAATCAAATTACGATTAATCCCTCCAATACTTTTTCAAGTTCTACGGAATATTATGTTCTGATTGATGCTACGGCTTTTGATGATGCTGCAGGAAATTCTTATGCGGGTATCTCATCAACAACTGCTTTAAGTTTTACCTCGCAAGATACAGGTAATCCGTATTTAACAAGCACAACACCTGCCCATCAGGCAACGGGAATAGCAGTCAATACAAACATCGTGCTAAACTTCAGTGAAAATGTTGATGTGGAAAGTGGAAATATTACTATTAAAAAAACAAGTGACGATACCTCGGTGGAAACCATTGATGTTACTGGAAATACCGTTACTGGATCAGGTTCCACTCAAATAACTATTAATCCCTCCTCCAACTTAGATGAAATTACCTCTTACTATTTAATCATTGATGCCACCACATTTGATGATGCTTCTGGAAACTCTTTTGGAGGAATCAGCAGCAAAACTACATACAATTTTACTACTGTAGACAACACAAACCCTACCCTTTCTTCTTCAGCCCCAGCTGATAATGCCACTGGCGTAGGAAGAAAGGCTGATATTTTCCTTACTTTTAGCGAGGCTGTGGATGTGGAAAGTGGAAATATTACTATTAAAAAAACGAGTGATGACGACACTTTTGAGACGATAGATGTCACAGGAAATAAGGTCACTGGAAGCGGGTCCACAATTATTAAAATTAATCCATCCAATACCTTTGCGAGTGGTACTGAATATTATATACTTATCGATGCCACCGCATTTGATGATGCAGCTGGAAATTCCTATGCGGGTATCTCTTCAACAACAGCCTTAAGTTTTACATCTAAAGATACAGTAAAACCTTATTTGACAAGCACAGTTCCCGCACACTTAGCAACTGATATCGCTACTAATGCCAATATTGTTTTAAACTTTAGTGAAACAGTCGTTGCTCAATCTGGTGGCCATTACATCACCATTTTTAATAAAAGTGATGATAGTGAATTTGAAAAAATAGATGTCACCAATGCCAAAGTATCTGGATCGGGTACAAATCAAATTACAATCAATCCGGGAACAAATTTTGTTGAAAAATCTATCTATTACATCACAATTGATGCAACAGCCTTTGATGACTCATCAGGAAATTCTTATGGAGGTATTAGTGGGACAAATAAATACAAATTTACAATTGTGGATTCAACCAATCCCACATTATCAACCTCTAGTCCTACGGATGGCGCAACAAATGTAAATACTTTAAGTTCCCTCGTGTTAACTTTTGATGAAGATATTGATGCAGAAACTGGTGGAGAAATATATTTATATAAAAGTGATGATACTTTAGTGAAAACCTATTCAGTCACTGATACCGATTATGTGAACCGAAGCTCCGGCACCACCTACACAGTTGATATTTCAGCAGAGCTAGACACATCCACTTCCTATTATATTAAAATTAATGCGAGTGCTTTTGATGATACTGCTGGCAATTCATATGTAGGTATATCAGACACAACTACTCTCAATTTTACAACAGCTAACACCAATTGTGGCTGTGTAGCAGGCCAGCTAACAAATAAAAACAATGTAGTTCAAGGTGGAGCTACTGTTCAATTGTTAGACTCCTCCAATAACCTTATTGATACAGCAACCACTGATGATGAAGGAAGGTATGATTTATATCCTTCTACTACAGGGACATATAAGGTTTTGTTTGTAAAAAGTTCGACTAAAAAATGGAAGGCAAAAAATGCTCATGGTAAATTCAATGGTCGATACGTGGAAGAGATAGAATTTAGTACGAATTGTGAAGAATATATGGATATGGATGCTATTTTAATTGATCCTGCAGGAGTTGTTTATAATTCGAGCACCAGAGCTGCAATTTCTGGAGCTACTGTTAGATTGTTTTTTGGAAATTCTATAGTAAATAATGATTGGCTCGACTCTGAAACAGGCACAAACACCGAGATAACTGAATCGGATGGTCAATATAACTTTGTTTTAAATGGCAATGCTTCCTCTGGAACTTATACTCTAGAGGTAGAACCTCCGAGTGGTTATATTTTTGAGAGTGATAACATTCCAGCTGAAACGAGTACATATATTCCCTCTTTAGGCGCAGGCATTGAGACAGTTCAAGATCAATCAACAGCTCCCACTACATCAGAGGAAACAACGTATTATTTATCTTTTGAATTCACAATTGAAACATTAGCATCAGATACTTCAAATGGTGTCATCCATAATCACATTCCTGTTGATCCAATTGCTGCATCAGGAAAAGAATTAATCAATAAAGTTAAAACACCTCTAACCAAAGTTTTGAAACAAGATTTTCATGATACTGTATCAGGACAAATGAATGATTTTTCAAGTATAGCCAGACAATCTATACGGCGATTGGAAAAAAATGATTCAAAATATTGTGAAAATAAAGAGACAAAATCATCTTTAACTGAAGAAAGATTACTAAGATCTATAGAATCCGGTGAACTTAGTGAAAAATTTCTAAAGGCTAATGGTAACTGTAGGACAAATAAAAATGTTTATACCGATGTTCAATATAAAGTAACCACATCAAGTAAAGTAGGTATCCAATACTTACTTCAAGTTAATCAAACTCGAGAAGCTAAAATTAATAAAAATAAATTTAGAGGGATATTTTATGGGGCTTACACAAGTGATACAAAAGTTAAAGACTCGGCAACTGGAAAAATTGAGGGGATAGGTTTCCATTCAGGTATTTATGAAACATTAAAATTTAATAATATTCACCTCAATTATTATGTATCTGGATCCACTGGAAAACATGACTTTGATTTTGATATGTTAACTGGACTGACACCTGATAAAATTAAAACAAAAGGTGATTATGGCTATTACGCCGCTTTTACTGGTGCCTCTATATCTGGAGAAAAAAGATATGATGATCTAGTTATTAATCCTCGTTTAATTTTTGATACAGCTTACGCAGAGACTGACCAACTCAAAGTTGATTTTACAGCTGAGCAAAAAAACATCGAACAAACTGGAGATTTAGAATTAAACAAATTCTATGGAAGCAAAGGAACATACGAAATCACCTTCACCTACCCAACAACGTTTAATAATTGGGATACAATTTTAGAAATTACTCCCCGTGGATTTTGTCAAGATCAAGTAGGAGAGATAAAAGCAACATGTGGGGTTGGCAATAATCTTGTTATTGAAGGAATCAATAATAAGTATGGAAATATTGATTTAGTTTTAGATTTCGAAGAAGTGGAAGGTATTCGACGAGAGAGTTACCAGCTTAACCACTCTTTTATAATATTTACAAATGGTGAAATAACTTCAGGTTATTCTATTGATGAAAACTTAAATGCGGTTTTAGCAACTAATTTGAATTACAATTTTTAATTTTGTTTTTTATTCATTAAATAAATCAAACAAATTCCATTGAATCCCCAAATCACACACAAGGCATACATATTAAAAGTCAGTCCAAGATATTTAGCTGTATACCCAACAATAGCTGGTCCAAAAATAAAACCTGAAAATCCTAATGTTGTTAAATTAGAGACAGTCAAGGAAATAGGATCAGTGGTCACCTTAATTGCTTGACGGATGACAATGGCAATAAAATTCGCTGTAAATAATCCAAATAAAACGAGTGCTGGTATAATGAGATATAAATTTGAAGTTAAAATGCTTGTAAATAAAATTACTGCACCGATTATTGATAGATATCCACCAACAACCTTTTCTCCAAGTAATTTTATAAAACTGCTAGCTAATAATCTTGCTACAATCTCCCCAGCATTAAAAAAAACAATAACAAGTCCTCCTAAGAAAAGTGGGGCTAACAAATCTCTCGTTAACCATAAAGATGACCAATCAATAATAATACCAATCGTTGCAAAATTAAACATCAACAAAATACCAAAAATAAATATATTTTTTTTTGGTAATTGAAATTTACTTATAGGATCTGCACTATCTTCACTACGCGGCAATCCAAGAAAATAAATTATCAACACAGATAATAAGATTATAAACCCCATCACACTAAATGTAATTTCTGGATCTATATCTTGACGAATAACATAAGCCGCCATTAAAGCTCCACTCAAGGAACCCGCACTGAAAGCAGCTTGGTAAATAGGAGTATAAATTTTATTAGTTTTATTTTCTATATTGGAAACTTGGGTTTGGTTGCTTGGAATAACAAAACCAATTGCAGCCCCGAAAGGAAAAGCAACGAGCATAAAACTAAAATATGTGTCTACAACTACCAATAAATAAGGGCAAAAAGCTAAAATAGCTGTACCTATCATGATGATATTTTTAGTTCCAATTTTTGGAACAATTATTCTACCCGTAATCTGATTACTGATTAAGTTAACTACCCCAAATATAAAAAGCCATAAACCTAAGTCAGTTTCAATAAGCTGTAAACGCTCTAAGTTCCATGGAATGTATACAAAATATATACCAAGGGTAAAAAAAAATATGTATGCATTTTGCATACAAGAAACTAGCGCCTGTAAATAAATTTTTTGTTTTTCCATAAAAGAATGAAGCGTTTAATATCGTTTTTAATTAAAATAAAAAGAATAAAGATTAATAAATTACCTTAAGTGTCGGGTTGTAAAAAGTAATGCAATACTATTACAAAGCCAAATAACACATAAGATTTGAACATTAAATGTCAGTCCTAAAGTTGATGCAGAGTAACCAACAATTGCTGGACCAATTAAAAAACCTGCCATACACATCGTAACCAAATTAGATGCCGTTGTATTTATACTCTCTGAAGTTTGACTTAATGCATAACGAATAACGATTGGATAAAAATTTGCTGAACAAAAAGCAAAAAATAAAATACCAAATAAAATTACATAAGGATTGTAAATTAATATACATATAAAAAATACTACACACCCTATGATACCCAAATAAGCGCCAGCAAATCTCTGGTTTGTAAGTGTAATCAATTTTCCACCCATTAATCTTCCTATCGACTCACCTGATCCCCATGCAGTTACGGCTAAGCTTGCTAAAAGAGCGCTCGTTTTGAGATCTCTAGAAAACCACAGGGCTGACCAATCACCTATGATGCCAACTGTAGCCATAAAAATAAATCCATATAAACCAAACAGCATTATTTTTTTTTCTGGAAATCTAAATCTCTCAGTTTTTTCAAAATTTTCGTAATTGGTTGGTAATCCATAATAAAAAATTAAAATAATCCCAATAAAAGCCAATAGGGATAACGAAGAAATGACAAATGGTGGATAAAATTCAAAGTATTGAAAAATACCAGAACTTAATGCACCAAATAAAAATCCTATACTTATAAA
The DNA here is from genome assembly GCA_902511405.1 of uncultured Alphaproteobacteria bacterium. Lineage (GTDB taxonomy): Bacteria > Pseudomonadota > Alphaproteobacteria > HIMB59 > CACPNW01. Next base: position 7,751 of record CABXEZ010000019.1, on the reverse strand, counting down.
AGAAGTGAATAATGGCTGAAGTATTTTGTTTGTTTTTTCTTCAGCTAATCCAGTAATAGCCGTGCATGTTGGAAACATTAATCCTAGAGCAATGCCGGCTGGTAATGCAGATAAAATAAAAGTAAAATTATTATAAGCTAATCCAAGAAAAATTGTGTGAGTAGAAAATATTAACATTCCTAAAGCCTGTGTTTTTTTTGAACCTATTTTTGGTATAATCAATCTTCCAGATATTTGGCTTACAATAATTTGCATCATTGCATAAAACATAAAAAAAAATCCTAGTGAACTATCGAGAAGATTTAATTTATTTGCTAACCAAGGAAGAAAGGCAATAATGTTACCCCATACAAATAATGGAATAAAAATTGAAATACATGCCGAAATAAATGCATTAATATAAATTTTTTGATCAGTCATAAAATATTAATAAGAACTAGACTGAATAAAACAAAAATAAACTATTAAAAAAAGAAAAAGATTAAATATGAATTGCTCTTCCCTCAATATTCATTGCAGCTTCTTTGACCGCTTCACTAGTTGTTGGATGAGCATGACATATGCGAGCAATATCTTCAGAGCTTCCGCCAAATTCCATTGTAGTTACTATTTCTGCAATAAGTTGTCCTGCATCATGACCAATAATATGTGCGCCTAAGATTGCATCGGTCTTCGTGTCTGCTAATATTTTTACAAATCCTTCAGTGGACGATGTTGTTAGTGCTCTTCCATTTGCCATAAATGGAAACTTACCAACTTTATAATCTATTTTTGCGTCTTTAAGTTGACTCTCTGTTTTTCCAACAGAAGCTACTTCCGGGTTAGTGTAAACAATTGCTGGGATAATATCATAATTAATATGTGGTTTTTGACCATTGATAAATTCTACACATGCGACACCCTCTTCTTCAGCCTTGTGAGCCAACATTGGGCCAGGCACTACATCACCAATAGCAAAAATATTTTCTATGTTTGTTTTAAATTGATTATTTATTTCAACAGCTTTCTTTTCATTAAGCTTAACACCAATACCTTCTAAGTTTAATCCTTCAGTATTAGGTTTGCGACCAACAGACATTAGTACCACATCGTACTTTTCGCTAATTTGTTTTTTATCTGATGACTCCATTGAAACTTCTACTCCTGATTTACCTGCTTTTGTAGAAATTACTTTATGCGACAGTTTAAATTCTAAGCCTTGTTTTTTTAGAGACTTCATAAATTCTTTTGCAATCTCCTCATCCATTGTAGGAACAATTCTATCAAGCGCCTCTACCACCGTGACTTTAGATCCAAGTCTACTCCAAACCGATCCCATTTCTAAACCAATGTAACCACCACCGATAACTAAAAGAGATTTAGGTACCGACTCTAATGCCAACGCTCCCGTTGACGTTACAATTTGCTTTTCATCTACAGGTATTGCATCAATGGCAATAGAGCTAGATCCTGTTGCAATAATAAAGTTTGTTGCTGAATAGTTTTTTTCTCCGTCACTCGAAGATACTTTAATTGTTTTTTTATCAACAAAAGAAGCAGATCCTTGCAGATGCGTAATTTTATTTTTTTTAAATAAAAAACCAATCCCTGATGTCAGTTGTTTGACAATTTTATTTTTTCGTAGCATGAGTTTAGATAGATCAAGATCAACCTTACCAGTTGAAATGCCGTGCTCTTCTGCATGCTTTGAGATTTCCGTAAATTTTTCTGATGAATTCAAAAGAGCTTTTGATGGAATGCAACCAATATTTAGACACGTGCCACCAAGTGTTTTTTCTTTTTCAACACATGCAACTTTCATTCCAAGTTGCGCCCCTCTTATAGCTGCAACATACCCACCTGGGCCTGCACCAATTACAATCAAATCAAAATCTGCCATCTATACTCCTAAAATTAACTTCGATGGATTTTCTAATAAATTTTTAATACCTACTAAAAAACCAACACTTTCTTTTCCATCAATAATGCGGTGATCATAACTAAAAGCAAGATACATCATTGGTCGAATTACAACCTCATCATCAACTACTACAGCTCTTTTTTGAATATTATGCATACCCAAAATTCCCGATTGTGGTCTATTAATAATAGGTGTGCTCAGCATAGAGCCATAAACTCCTCCATTAGAAATTGTAAAAGTACCACCTGTTAAATCATCCATGGTTAAGCTTCCTTCTTTTGCTTTTGTACTAAGCTCCACAATAGTTTGCTCAATATCACCAAAACTCATGGTGTCGGCATTTTTAAGAACAGGGACAACAAGTCCTTTTTTTGTTCCAACGGCAATACCAATATCAAAATGGTTTTTATAAATGATATTATCATCACGTATCTCTGCATTAACAGCAGGGTATTCTTGCAAACTTGTTACAACTGCTTTTACAAAAAAAGACATGAAACCAAGCTTAACGTTATAGCGTTCCATAAAGTCTTCTTTTTTTGATTCACGAACGTTCATTATTTCTGACATATCAACTTCGTTAAAGGTTGTAAGAATAGCTGCAGTATTTTGAGACTCCTTTAATCGCGTCGCAATTGTTTTTCTAATCTTTGACATTTTCACCACTTCTTCTCTTTCAGTAGAAGGAGTCTTTTTTGTAGATGGTGAATTCATGAAATTAAAAACATCTTCTTTTGTTAATCTTCCATCTGATCTTGATGAAGAAATTTTATCGGCACTCAAATTATTTTCTGCTACAAGTTTTTGTACAGCAGGAGATAATTTTGGATTATCTTGATTAACATCAGAAGAAGTTGTTTCCTTTTGTTCTTCAGGTTTTACTTTAGGAGTGTCTTTTATTTCTGCTTTCTCATTTGCAGCAGATCCATTTGTGGTCTTTTGATCTCCTAGAAGAGCAAGTACACCACCAATATTTACATCTGCTCCCTCTTCAACTTTGATTTCAGATATAGAGCCAGCACTAGGGGCAGGAACTTCCACCGTAATTTTATCTGTTTCTATTTCTACTAACGGTTCGTCAGCCTCAAAAGAGTCTCCTACTTTTTTTAACCATTTAGATACTGTGGCCTCAGTAATCGATTCTCCAAGTGTCGGTACAATTAATTCCATTATATTTAATTACTATTTAACATGTTAGTTAGTTTATTCAATTGGCAGTTTATATTTCACCAGAGAAACTCCAGATTTTTCTTTTTTAATTTCTTCTACATTTGCTTCAGTGGCTAATCGAATAATATTTTTTTGATTTGCTAAATGTCTATCAAAAACTCCCGTTGCAGGAGAAGCTGCCGCTCTTCTTCCAATAAAGTGTAAATCAATTTTTCCAGTTACTTTCTCAAGAACTGATTGGATTCTTTCTTCAATAAATTGCCAAGCACCCATATTTCTTGGTTCTTCTTGGCACCAAATCATTTCACAATTTTTAAAATCTGCTATTTCTTCCTCTAACGCCTCATATGGGAAAGGGTATAATTGCTCTAACCTAATGATATGAATATTATTTAAGCTAAGTTCATTAATATGATCTTGCAATTCAAAATATATTTTTCCAGAACATAATACCACTCTATCAATTTTTCTTTTTTCGTCATCGCTTAAGAGATTGTGAAGCACACGGTGAAAAGTGGAACCATTGACAAAATCTTTTAAAGACGAGGTGTTTCCTTTATGTCGAAGTGTCGATTTAGGAGTCATTAAAATAAGTGGCTTGCGAAAATCTCTCATCATTTGTCTTCGTAAAATATGAAAATAATTAGCAGGGCTAGTACAATTAGCTACTTGAATATTATCCTCTGCACACATTTGTAAGAAACGCTCTAAACGAGAACTTGTGTGTTCTGGTCCTTGTCCTTCATGCCCATGTGGAAGTAATAAAGTTAGACCTGACATTCGTAGCCATTTGCGTTCCCCAGTAGTTATAAATTGATCAATTATTGTTTGAGCGCCATTTGAAAAATCACCAAACTGAGCCTCCCAAATAACTAATGTTTTTGGATCTGCTTGCGAATAACCATATTCAAAACCAAGGACTCCAAATTCTGATAAAAAACTATCTACTATTTCAAATAAAGCCTGGTCTTTTCTAAAATGACGAAGGGGAACAAAACGTTTTTCATTTATTTGATCATATAATACAGCGTGACGGTGACTAAATGTTCCTCTGCCAACATCTTGTCCAGATAAACGAACGCCGTATCCATCTTTAAGCAAAGTTGCAAATGCCAAAGCTTCTGCTGTTGCCCAATCAATATTTATTCCATCAATTATTGATCGATGTCTATCGTTATAGATTTTTTTAATTCTTTTATGAGGTGTAAACTCCTCCGGTAAAGTATGAATCTCTTTTGCTAAAATTTTAATGTCATCTTCTGTGGAGGAAGTTTTACCTCTTCTTGCATCAATAGAAGCAGTTTTTATGCCTGTCCATGTTCCATCTAACCAATCTGCTTTATTTGGCTTGTAAGATTTAGATAGTTCAAATTCATTATCTAAAAAATCTTTAAAATCAGAAATTTTATTTTTTGCCTCATCTTCAGTTAGTATTTCTTCTTTAACAAGCTGATCTTTATATAAATTTAAAGTTGTTTGATGTTTCTTAATCATTTTGTACATCAATGGTTGGGTGAACATTGGTTCATCAGCCTCATTGTGTCCGGACCGTCTATAACAAAACATATCAACGACGACATCTTCTTTAAATAAATTTCTGTATTCTGCAGCTAGTCGACACACATGAACAACTGCTTCTGGATCATCTCCATTAACATGAAAAATAGGTGCTTGAACCATCTTAGCAATTTCTGTGCAATATGGCGCTGATCGACCATAATGAGGTGTTGTAGTAAAACCAATTTGGTTATTTATAACAAAATGTATCGTACCGCCTGTACGAAATCCCCTTAACTGAGACATGGCAAATGTTTCGGCCACAATACCTTGTCCGGCCATTGCTGCATCACCATGAATAAGAATACCAAATACTTTATCTGTAGTTTTATCATTTAATAAAGTTTGTTTTGCTCTTACTTTACCAACAACTACTGGGTCAACCGCTTCAAGATGAGATGGGTTTGGGGTTAAAGATAAATGTATTTTTTTACCATCAAACTCTCTATCACTTGATACACCCAAATGATATTTAACATCTCCTGAACCAAGAACTTCATTGGGATCATTTAAATCACCTTGGAATTTAGACAAAATTCCTTTGTAGGGCATACCCAAAACAGTTGCTAGTAATGTTAATCTTCCTCGGTGAGCTGTTCCAAAAAAAAACAGAAGTGTATTTTGATCTAATTGAGCAAGAAATTAATCAATCAAAACAAATACTCATTATGGTGCCGGAGATAAGTTTAACGCCCCAATTTGAAAATAGGTTCAAGGAGAGGTTTGGAATGGATATTTATATTTGGCACTCCAAAATCACGCCTAAAAGACGAAAAGAAATTTGGCATAAATGCTATGCTGGAGAACCGATAGTCGTGATAGGAGCACGATCAAGTCTCTTTTTACCGTTCACAAATTTAGGACTAACCGTGATCGATGAAGAGCATGACTCATCTTATAAACAAGAGGACAATATACGCTATCAAGCAAGAGATCTGGCAGTGGTAAAGGCAAATTTTGAAAAAAAAAATAAATTGATTCTTGCTTCTGCGACTCCTTCTCTTGAGACCATCAACAATATTAATCATAAAAAATATCATCATGTGTTTTTATCAAAACAATATTCAGGGTTACCCCTTCCTCAAATCAGTTTAGTTGATTTATCAAAAAATAAGTTAGAAAAAAATCAATGGATTTCTGCTCTCCTTAAAAAGGAGATTGAAAAGTGTTTATCAAATAAGGAGCAGGCCTTAATTTTTTTAAATAGAAGAGGTTACTCCCCATTGAGTTTGTGTGTTGAGTGTGGATACAGACATCAATGTGCACAGTGCTCGTCCTGGTTGGTGATGCATCAACAGAAAAAACGTTTACTCTGTCATCAGTGTGGCAGTATCGAGGAGATGTCATTTAATTGCCCTAAATGTCTTGCCAAAGATTCCATTAAATTTATTGGACCTGGGGTAGAGCGAATAGCAGAAGAACTTACTCAATCTTTTCCAGATAAAGTTATAAGCGTGATGTCGAGTGATCTTATTAATTCACCAAAAAAAATAAAAGAATTAATTGATAAATTTTCAAATAAAGAAATTGATATCATTGTGGCTACTCAAATTATGGCAAAGGGTTATGACTTTCCTAATTTATCATTAGTAGGTGTGATTGATGCTGATGCAGGATTATTTGGTGGTGATATGCGCGCTATTGAAAAGACATATAACATGTTGCAACAAGTTAGTGGAAGAGCAGGGAGATCACAACAAACTGGCAACGTAATTATTCAGACTTATTATCCCGAGCAACCCATTATTCAATCATTGCAACAAAGAGACCGCACATCTTTTGTTCAACAAGCTCTTTTAGAAAGGCAGCAATTTAATATTCCTCCATTTGGTTTCATGACATCCATCATTATATCTGGTCCATCAAAAGGAAATGTTGAAAAAATTTCTCAACAATTAGTTTATTTTAGAAAATATTCAGAAGAATTTAGTGTTCTGGGCCCAGTAGAGGCTCCTATTAATTTATTGAAAGGTCAGTTTCGTTATAGAATTCTTTTAAAAGGAAAAAGTAGGAAAAACCTTAATATTTTTACTAAAAAAATGGTTAGTTCCGTCAAAATACCCTCTGCTGTAAGGGTCGTCATTGATGTGGATCCTTATACTTTTATGTGATTTATGCACAATTAAAGAATAAATATCCAAAATTACATATTTGACGCATAAACTGAGAGTTTACCTACATTTTTCTATGTGCTAATAGCCTCACAGAAATTCCTTACGGAGAATATTTTAATGGCATCACAACTTGCATCTGGAGACCTAGTATCGGATAGATATGCGTCTGCATTATATGATTTGGCTGCAGAAAAAAAACTCGTTGATCCCGTTTTAGAAGATTTGTCCAATCTTAAAAATATTTTAAAAGATAATAAAGAGTTAAGTTTGGTAGTTAAAAGTCCTTTAATAACATCTATTGATAAACTTAATATTTTTGAAAGTTTGTTAAAAAAAATAAATGCTAATGAGCTTACAAGTACATTTCTAAAAGTAATTGAAAAAAATAAAAGATTTTCTAACCTTGCATCAATCATTACACAATTCATGAATATCAATTCACAAAAAAGAGGCGATGTTCTTGCTGATATTACGTCAGCCGATGAATTAAATGATGATCAAAAAAATAATATTACCAACCAGCTAAAAAGTATTTTAGGTGACAAGTTATCTTTATCATTTGATGTTGATAAAAATATTATGGGTGGATTAATTGTAAAAGTGGGATCAAAAATGATTGATACTTCACTGGCTAATAAAATAAATAAACTTAAAATCGCAATGAAGGGGGCGTAATGGAAATAAAAGCAGCTGAAATTTCATCAGTAATAAAAGATCAGATTGCCAATTTTGAAACTAAAGCAGATGTAGCTGAGGTTGGAACAGTCTTAAGTGTTGGAGATGGTATCGCACGTGTATACGGTCTCGATCAAGTACAAGCTGGTGAGATGGTAGAATTTCCAGGCGGCATTAAAGGTATGGCCCTCAACCTTGAAATGGATAACGTTGGTGTTTCAATCTTTGGCGATGATACAGGAATTAAAGAAGGTGACACGGTTAAACGTACAGGAGAAATTGTTGATGTTCCTGTGGGAAAAGAATTATTAGGTCGTGTTGTTGATGGATTAGGG
>CABXEZ010000018.1 GCA_902511405.1 uncultured Alphaproteobacteria bacterium | reverse complement strand
ATGAAAGAAGATCATATTTTTAAAGGATATTTACCAGGAGGGGCTTCAGGTGGAATACTTCCTGCATCAATGAACAGAATACCCTTAGATTATGGCTCCAAAGAACTTACTGAAGCTGGTTGTTTTTTAGGATCTGCTGCTATTGTGGTTTTATCAGATAAAGATAGTATGAAAGATGTAGCTCTTAATTTATTGAAATTTTTTGAGGAAGAGAGCTGCGGTCAGTGCACTCCATGTCGAGTAGGTACTGAAAAGACGGTTAAGCTGATGAAAGAAAAAATATGGAACAAAGAAAAACTTGCCGATTTGTCTGAAGTAATGTCCCAAGCCTCTATTTGTGGTTTAGGTCAGGCGGCTACAAACCCACTTAATTCTGTTCTTAAATATTTTGGAAATGAAATAAGTTATGAGTGAAAGCAAAATTAATTTTTACTTAAATGATAAGCAAGTAGAAGCAAATCATGATGAAACAATATGGCAAGTTGCTAATAGGGTTGGAACAGAAATACCTCATCTTTGTTATTCAGACAAACCTGGTTACAGAGCTGATGGAAATTGTAGAGCTTGTATGGTTGAGATTGAAGGTGAAAGAGTTTTAGCGGCCTCATGTGTTAGAAAACCATCTTCTGATATGAAAGTTCAAACTTCATCTATTAAAGCGAAGAAATCAAGAGAGTTAGTTTTTGAACTGCTATTAGCTGATCAACCAGAAAGAGATGTTGCGCATGATAATAATTCTCATTTTTGGAATTGGATAGACAAGGTTGATGTTAAAGAAAATAGATTTCCAAAGAAAACTCCGTGCCAACCTGATACCTCTCATCCAAGTATGGCTGTAAATTTGGATGCCTGTATACAGTGTAATCTTTGTGTTCGTGCTTGTAGAGAAGTACAAGTAAATGATGTTATTGGAATGGCTTATAGGGGAGAAAACTCAAAAATAGTTTTTGATTTTGATGACCCAATGGGAGATAGCTCATGTGTTGCTTGTGGAGAATGCGTTCAAGCTTGTCCAACAGGTGCACTAATGCCTGCAACATTAGTAAATGAAAAGGGTGTTGGTGAGAGTAACGTTGATAAAAAAGTAAAAAGTGTCTGTCCTTACTGTGGGGTTGGATGTCAAATTGAGTACAACGTAAAAGGCAACGAGATAAAGTATGTAAATGGGATTGATGGACCTGCAAATAAAAATAGGCTTTGTGTAAAAGGAAGGTTTGGTTTTGACTATGTAAGTAATCCAGAAAGATTAACTAAACCTTTAATTAGAATAAAGGACAAAAAGAAGGACCTACATCCAAGTATAGATTTTTCAAACTTACATGAATATTTTAGAGAAGCTACGTGGGATGAAGCATTAGATTATGCGGCAAAAGGTTTTTTAGATATTAAAAAGAAAAGAAATGGAAAAAGCAATCTTGCTGGTTTTGGATCAGCAAAGTGCTCCAATGAAGAAGCTTATCTTTTTCAAAAACTTATTAGAACTGGTTTCAATACTAACAATGTTGATCACTGTACACGTCTCTGTCATGCATCATCTGTTGCGGCATTATTAGAAACAATTGGTTCAGGAGCTGTGACTGCTCCTTTCTATGAAGTTGAGCACTCTGAGGTAATTATTGTTATAGGGGCAAATCCTACAGAAAATCATCCTGTTGCTGCTACTTTTTTTAAAAATGCAGCTAAAAAAGGATCTAAACTAATAGTAATGGATCCTCGAGGCCATGCTCTAAAAAAGCATGCAACTCATATGTTGCAATTCAAGCCAGGGTCAGACGTAGCTCTTCTGAATTCAATTATGCATGTAATAATTGAAGATGATTTATTTAATGATGAGTATATAAAAAAACAGACCTCAGGCTTTGATGATTTAAGAAGACATTTAAAAAATTATCCACCCGAAATTATGGAAGAACAAACAGGTATAAATGCAAATTTGATTCGTGAAGTTGCACATCTTTATGCAAAAACTAGTAAGGGAATTATTTTTTGGGGTATGGGAGTATCACAACATGTTCATGGTACTGATAATGCAAGATGTTTAATATCATTGGCTTTGATGACAGGTAATGTTGGTAGAAGAGGGTCGGGGCTCCATCCTTTAAGGGGTCAAAATAATGTTCAAGGCGCTTCTGATGCTGGTTTAATACCTATGATGTATCCTGATTATCAACTAGTTGAAAAAGATGATAAACAAAATTTCTTTGAAAAATTCTGGAACACTCCTCTAGATAATAAAAAGGGATTAACTGTTGTTGAGATTATGGATGCGATTCACGAAAACACAATAAAAGGCATGTACATCCTTGGAGAAAATCCAGCAATGTCTGATCCAGATTTGAATCACGCAAGAGAGGCTCTTCAAATGCTAGAGCATTTAGTTGTTCAAGATATTTTTTTAACAGAAACTGCAACTTATGCAGATGTAATTTTTCCAGCTTCAGCTTGGCCTGAAAAAAATGGAACTGCTACAAACACTAATCGACAAGTTCAAATGGGTCGTAAAGCTCTTGATGCGCCAGGTGCTGCAAAAGAAGATTGGTGGATTACTAATGAATTAGGAAAAAGAATGGGCTTAGATTGGAGCTATGAACATCCTAGTGAAATTTATGAAGAGATGTCTAAAACTATGCCTTCATTAAATAATATTACATGGGATAGATTAGAAAATGAAAACTCAGTAACTTATCCTAGTAGATCGCCAACTACTCCAGGTGATGAAATAGTATTTGGAGATAAATTTCCGAATGAATCTGGAAGAGGTAAATTTGTTCCAGCAAGCGTTACATCGCCAAACGAAGTGCCTGATAATGAATATGAAATGATCCTTACTACTGGAAGGCAACTTGAACATTGGCATACTGGAGCTATGACAAGAAAAGCTTCTAACTTAGATGCAATTGAACCTGAGGCAACAGTGTCAATCTCACCTAATGAAATTTTAAAGAAAGATATGAAGCCAGGAGATAAAATAAAAGTATCAACAAGAAGAGGGACCGTTAATATTAGAGTGAGAGAAGACAGGGCCATTCCAGAGGGAGTAATTTTTATACCTTTTTGTTATAATGAGGCTGCCGCAAATCTTTTAACTAATCCAGCTTTAGATCCTTATGGAAAAATTCCTGAATTTAAGTATTGCGCAGCAAAAATAGAAAAGATAAATTAAGTTATGAAAAAATTTTTACTAATACTTTTTTTACTTACAGCACCTTTAACAGCTTGCTCAACTTTTAACGAAATTAATGAAAAAGCTAAAGGGGACGGAGTTCCTTATATTCCTGGTATTTAGATTATAACTTTTTTTCTATTTTTAATTAACAGAGACTAAGAGATAAGCCTTAATATAATTATTTAATGAACAAAAAAAATAAAAGAGTTGCTATGATTGGTTTAGGTGCAATGGGAACTGCCCTAGCTGAATCACTTCTAAAAGATAAAATAGAAATACATATTTGGAATAGATCTCCAAATAAAACAGAAGCTTTGGAACAAAAAGGAGTATCAACTCACCTTAAACCGCATAATGCAATTGAGTTATGTGACCTAGTTGTAATTTGTTTATCAAATTATGATGCTTGGAAAGTTATTGTCGATGATGAAAAAACACAAACAAGCTTGAAAAACAAAACTGTAGTCCAATTATCAACTGGCAGCATGACTGAAGTTGAAGATAATTCTTTAGTTATGAAAAATTTAGGAGCAGAATTAATAGAAGGTTCTATTTTATGCTTTCCCGAGCAAATAGGTACGGAAAGAGCATCAATCATACTAGCTGGTAAATCTAGATTAATTAAATGTCATGAATCAATTTTAAAAATTATGTCACCAAAAATTAGTTATCTTGGAGAGAGTATTACTGCACCAGTAGTTTTAGCTAATGCTATTATGTCGAGTGTTTTGGGTTTTTCATTTGGCCTAATAAATGGAGCTGCATTTTGTCTCAATGGCAATGTTCCTCTAGAGGCATTTAAAGAACAAACTATTCATAATTTTGCACGAATGCAGACTGAGCCTGTACGTATTTTAGATTCTATATTAAGTAATGATACTATTTCTACTCAAGCTTCTGTTTCAACATGGTTCGACGCACATAAAAAGTTATTAAAAATATCAGAAAAGCTTGGTGTTGATAAAAAATTCCACACAGGATTAAACTTAGTACTTAAAGATGCAATTGATAACGATTTAGGTGATCATGACATATCTTCTATAATTAAGACATTTTCAAAGTAACATTTTATATATAGAATTATTTCTTTTAAAATTATTTTGCATTGTGATAAAATGAGATTTGAATTTGTATTAATCATGTGGTACTCACATTTTTCTTAAAGTTTCTGAATACTGAAAAGTGAAGAAAACCTTAAGTGCCGCGTTAGCTCATTTGGTAGAGCAGTTGATTTGTAATCATCAGGTGGCCAGTTCGATTCCGGCACGCGGCACCATTTAAAAAAATAAAATTAAGATCTAAAAAATTCGTAAAGAGCAATTGTAGCCGCGTTTGAAACATTTAGGCTGTCAATTTGATAATGTGAATTTTGCTGTATTTTAAGTTTTATAATTTCATCACATTCTTTTTTTACTAAATCTCTTATTCCTTTGCCTTCAGAACCAAACACTAAAATTGATTTTTTTGCAAAATTCATATTTGAGGACTCTCTGTCTTGAGAAGAATCAAATCCATAAGCCCAATACCCATATTTTTTTAATTCAGAAATACTTCTCTTTAAATTTGTAACTCTAAAATAATTTACAATTTCTGCTGCACCTGATGCAGCTTTATATAATGAAGGTGTTAGATCTGGAGCATTATCTTTTGCTACTATTATTCCTTTGCAATTGAATAAAGCACATGAACGCATTATTGATCCTATATTTTGAGGATCTGTTATTTGATCCAAAGCCAATAACACAGATCTGTCACCTACATTTTCATTTTTCACATATTGTTGAAGACTTAGTCTTTCAAAATCATTAGTTTTGAGAACAACTCCTTGAGAAGCTTTTTCTCCGCCATAAAGTTTTTTAAATTCTTTTTGATCCAAAATAGTAATTTTTTTAATTGCTGATTTGTAATGTTTAGCAAATTCGTGGTTGTTTTCAGTTACATGAAGCTCATGATGAACTCTTTTAGTATTTAACAGTGCAGCTCTTACAGCATGCATTCCATGTATTGTCTGAATTTTCCCAGTATTTAGGGATTTTTGAGGTTTATTTTTTGGCATTTTCGTTTATCACAGATTTGTCTATTAAATACAATCTAGATATATACAAAATCTAATTTTTTGTCTAAAAGGAGCGCGCTTTAAAGAACTTTCGTATTTAAGGTGGAAGTAAGTTGTTTTACATTGACAATCATACTATTTTATTAGTATGTGCCGATTTCTTCAAATTTGGAGGGGTGGTCGAGTGGTTAATGGCAGCGGACTGTAAATCCGCCCGCGTGAGCGTACGTAGGTTCGAATCCTACCCCCTCCACCATAATTGGAGAGTAGGTAAAAAGCGATGAGTGAGTGAGTCGGTTTCAAAAGCGGGTGTAGCTTAGTGGTAAAGCTCCAGCCTTCCAAGCTGGCTACGAGGGTTCGATTCCCTTCACCCGCTCCAAAACGAATATTAAATACTGGGGTAAAATAAAATGGCTAAAGCAAAATTTGAAAGAAATAAACCGCATTGTAACATCGGTACTGTTGGACACGTTGACCACGGAAAAACTACATTAACTGCTGCAATTACTAAAGTATTAGCAGAATCAGGGGGCGCAGAATTTACTGACTACGCTAATATTGATAAAGCTCCTGAAGAAAGAGAACGTGGTATTACAATTTCTACAGCTCATGTAGAGTACGAAACAGAAGCAAGACATTACGCACACGTTGATTGCCCTGGTCACGCAGACTATGTAAAAAATATGATTACTGGTGCTGCTCAAATGGATGGTGGTATTCTTGTTGTTAATGCTGCTGATGGACCTATGCCTCAAACTAGAGAGCATATTCTATTAGCAAGACAAGTAGGTGTGCCAGCTCTTGTTGTGTACATGAACAAAGTTGATCAAGTTGATGATGCTGAGCTAATTGATTTGGTTGAAATGGAAATTAGAGAACTTCTTTCTTCTTATGAATTTCCTGGTGATACTATCCCAATCATCAAGGGTTCCGCACTAGCTGCATTAGAAGGAAGAGATGATGAAATTGGTAAAAACTCTATTTTAGAGTTAATGAAAGCAGTTGATGAATCTATCCCTCAACCTTCAAGACCAATCGATCAACCTTTCTTAATGCCTGTTGAGGATGTTTTCTCTATCTCAGGAAGAGGAACTGTTGTAACAGGTCGTATTGAGCAAGGTCAGGTGAAAGTTGGTGAAGAAATAGAAATCTTAGGAATAAGAGATCCACAAAAAACAACTTGTACAGGAGTTGAAATGTTTAGAAAGCTTTTAGATTCAGGAGAAGCAGGTGACAATGTAGGAGTGTTACTTCGTGGAACTAAGAGAGAAGAAGTTGAAAGAGGACAAGTACTTGCAAAGCCTGGCTCAATTAAACCACACACAAAATTTAAAGCTGAAGCATATGTTCTAAAAAAAGAAGAGGGTGGAAGACATACTCCATTTTTCTCTAACTATAGACCTCAATTCTATTTTAGAACTACGGATGTAACAGGTACAATTAAGCTTCCAGAAGGTACAGAAATGGTGATGCCAGGAGATAACATTACTATGGAAGTAACATTACTCTCTCCTATTGCAATGGACAAAGGTCTTAAATTCGCAATTAGGGAAGGTGGTAGAACTGTTGGTGCTGGAGTTGTTGCTGAAATTATTGAATAGGTATTTGAGACCTCTCTATCAGTTTTAGCTACTTAGCATTTTATAGGAGTGTAGCTCAACTGGTAGAGCACCGGTCTCCAAAACCGGGGGCTGCGGGTTCAAGTCCTGCCACTCCTGCCAATAATTAAATATTAGTGAAAGTTACTATGAACATAGAAAAGAAAAAAACATCACCTGCCCAGTTTGTCAGACAAGTTAGGCAAGAGTTACAAAAAGTAATATGGCCCCAAAGAAGGGATACCTTTATTTCTTCAGCTATTGTGATATTGCTGATTGTTTTATTTTCCATTTTTTTTCTTTTAACTGATCAGCTTTGGTCCTTTTTAATTCAGAAAGTAATACAGATCGGCTCAGGTATTTAGTATGATTAAATGTAGATGGTATGTCCTCCATGCTTATTCAGGTTATGAGAAGAAGGTTGCAGATAGTATAGTTGATCAAGCTGAAAAGTTAGGAATCTCGGAACACATAGAAGAAACTTCAGTTCCTACTCAAAATATTGTTGAAGTAAAAAGAGGTGTAAGAATAAATTCTGAAAGAAAAATTTTTCCAGGTTATATCTTAATTAAAATGAATTTAAATGATGATACATGGCACATTATAAAAAACACCCCCAAATTATCTGGTTTTCTAGGCAACAAGGGGAAACCAATACCTATTAGTAATGCAGAAGCAAAGAGAATTACCCAACAAGTTATTGATGGAATTGAAAAATCTAGACCTGCAATTATGTATGATGTAGGAGAGCAAGTAAAAGTAATAGATGGTCCATTTGCATCTTTTAATGGTGAAATAGAGCAAATTGATGAAGAAAAAGCTAGATTAAGAGTTGCAGTTTCTATATTTGGCAGATCTACCCCAGTAGATTTAGAATATTCACAAGTGGAGAAAGCTTAAAATAAGGACTAATGATATGGCAAAAGAAATATTAGGATATATTAAACTTCAAATTCCAGCAGGAGGTGCCAACCCATCACCACCAGTCGGCCCTGCTTTAGGGCAAAGAGGTCTAAACATTATGGATTTCTGCAAAGCATTTAATGATAAAACTAAAGACGTTGAAAAAGGAGCTCCAATTCCTGTAGTTATAACTGCTTACAAAGATAGATCTTTTGATTTTGTCACAAAATTACCTCCAGTAAGTTATTACTTAAAGAAAGCTGCAAAAATTAAAAAAGGCAATTCAACTCCTGGTAGAAGCTTAGTTGGTAAAGTTACTTCTTCTGATATTGAAAAAATAGCAAAAGAAAAAATGCAAGATTTAAACGCTATTGATCTTAATGGTGCTATTAATATGGTTAAGGGTTCAGCAGTATCTATGGGTATGGAGGTTGTAAATTAAATGAAAAAAACTAAGAATAATAAAATATTAACTGAGAAAATTGACACCTCAAAGATTTACGATCCAATAGAAGCAATTAAAATTCTAAAAGAAAATTCTTACACTAAATTTGAAGAGTCTATTGAGGTAGCCATTAACTTAGGAATTGACTCAAATAAAACTGATCAAAATATAAGAGGTGTAATAAATCTTCCTAAGGGCACAGGAAAAAAAATCAAAGTTGCAGTTCTTGCAAATGTTGAAAAGCAAAATGAAGGTAAAGATGCTGGAGCTGACATAGTAGGTGAGTCAGATCTAATTGAATCAATTTCTGCAGGTAAGGTTGATTTTGATCTCATCATAGCAACTCCAGATATGATGTCATCAATAGGCAAGGTTGCTAAAATTTTAGGTCCAAAAGGATTAATGCCAAACCCTAAACTAGGAACAGTCACACAAGATATTAAAAATGCTGTTGAGAATGCAAAAGCTGGTCAAGTTCAATATAAAAACGATAAAGCTGGAATTGTTCATGCAGGTATTGGAAAAATAAATTTTAATGAAAATGATCTTTTAGAAAATCTAAAGGCGTTTTTTACTTCAATCAGTAAAAGTAAACCTGACGCAGTTAAAGGATCTTTTGTAAAAAAAGTTACCATAGCTTCAACTATGGGTGTTGGATTAGAAGTTAACTTAACTAGTTTACGTTAATTATAGTTCATCAGATAGTCTTATGGCTATCACCTGTCAAAGACTGCAGGAGCTTTTGCTTAATATCCTGCATAGACTGAAGCGAGTCATTACTGGCTTCTTGACAGGCTTGTCTTGGTTTGATTAGCAAACTAAAGACAGCTAACTTTAGGTTTTACCTAAAATAAACCGAGGTGAAAGTGAACCGTTCTGAAAAAAAAGAATTAGTAGATAAACTTAAGAATGAACTAGATAGTTCATCTTCAGTTATTGTGTCACATTACTCAGGTCTGACTGTTAATGAATCAGAGCAGATAAGAGCTGAAATGAGAAATAATGGTGCTAAATTCAAAGTAACAAAGAACAGACTTACAAAACTCGCATTAGAGCAAACAAAATTTAAAGATTTAATTGATCTATTTACTGGACCTACAGCAATAGCTTACTCTGATGATCCTGTTGCTCCAGCCAAAGTTTCTTCCAATTTTGCTAAAAAGCTTAAAAACTTTAAAATCATTGGTGGTGGCTATGACGGAGAAAAAATAGATATTGAAAAAATTAACTTTCTTGCAACTCTTCCATCAATGGATGAGTTAAGAGGAAAAATTTTGGGACTGATTTCAGCACCTGCTCAGAAGATTGCTTCAATAGTTAAGGAGCCTTCTGGACAATTAGCTAGATTGGTTAGTGCTCACGGCGAAAATATGGATAAGTCCAATTAGGTTTAGAAGGAGAAATAAATGACTGATTTAAATAAAATTGTTGATGATTTATCATCATTAACTGTTCTTGAAGCTGCTGAGTTAAGCAAACTTTTAGAGGAAAAATGGGGAGTTTCTGCTGCTGCACCTGTTGCAGTTGCTGCAGCTCCAGGAGCTGCTGGCGGCGAAGCTGCAGGAGAAGAAAAAACAGACTTTGATGTCGTTTTGGCTGAGGCTGGTTCAAATAAAATTGCTGTTATTAAAGAAGTAAGAACAATAACAGCTCTTGGACTAAAAGAAGCGAAGGATCTTGTAGAGGGAGCTCCAAAACCATTAAAACAAGGTGTTGCAAAAGCAGAGGCAGAGGAGATGAAAAAAGCTCTTGAAGCGGCTGGAGCTAAAGTCGAACTTAAATAATTCCTAAGATCTCCGCATTGCGGAGGTCTTAATATAAAAATTTAAACAAAGGTGCATAAATGAGTCTAGATTACATAAATCATAAAAAAATTAGAAAATCTTTTGGAAAAATACCACTGGTAACATCTCTACCTAACCTGGTTGAGGTTCAAAAAAGATCTTTTGATAATTTTTTACAGCTCAGAATTTCTCCTGAAAAAAAACAAGATTTTGGATTACATGCAATTTTTAAATCTGTTTTTCCTATTAATGACTACACAGAAAGAGCAACTGTGGATTATGTAAGTTTTGATATAGGAGTTCCAAAATATGATGTTGAGGAATGCTCTCAAAGAGGCATGACATACGGTGCACCACTGTTAGTGAATTTTAGATTAATAATTTGGGATATTGATGAAATCGCAGGGACCAAATCTGTAAGAGATATCAAGGAACAAGAAGTTTATATGGGTGATATTCCTTTAATGACAAATAATGCAACTTTTGTCGTCAATGGAACAGAGAGAGTTGTTGTTAGTCAGATGCATAGATCTCCAGGTGTGTTTTTTGATCATGATTTTGGAAATACCCATACAAGTGGAAAGTATTTATTTAACGCTAGAATTATTCCATATAGAGGTTCATGGCTTGATTTTGAGCATGACGCTAAAAATAACATTCATGCTAGAATTGACAGAAAAAGAAAGTTTCCAGTAACTACATTGTTAAAATGTTTACTCAGTAGTTCCTCAGAAAAATATATTGAAGAATGTGATAAAAATAAAATTGAACCTGATCAAAAAAGAATATTAGGAATGAGGGGCGAAGAAATTCTTTCTACTTTTTATGAAAATATTTCTTATAAAAAAAATGACTATGGATGGCAATTTAAGGAAGATCTTTCATTTTATAAATCTAAGATTTTAGGTTTTGATCTTATGGATTCTACAAATGGAAAAATAATTTTAACTAAAGGCACAAAAGTAAATCAAAAAATAATAAATGATATTAAGAAAAAAAATGTTTCTAACTTAACTTTAGATGAAAACTCCTTAATAGGTTTTTATACTGCTTCAGATATAATTAATGAAAAAACTGGTAAGATTTTTTATGAGGCAGGTTTTGAGATTGATGAAGAATTCATAAATTTTTTAAATTCAAGCAAAATAAATAAAATAGATATATTGAAAGTTGATAATATTGAAATAGGCTCTTACATTAGAAATACTCTTCAGCTTGATAAAGCAAGATCTAGAGAAGAGGCTTTGTTTGAGTTATTTAAAATTTTACGACCAGGTGAGCCACCTACAATTGAGACTGCTGAAATGCTATTTAATAATTTATTTTTCAACTCTGATAGATACGATCTTTCATCTGTAGGTAGGTTAAAAATAAATGCTAAGTTTAAAAAGCAAACTGATATTAATCAAAAAATACTAGATAAATCAGATATAATTGATGTAGTTAATCACATGCACAGCTTAATAGATGGCAAAGGAGAGATTGATGACATTGACCATTTAGCTAATAGACGTGTCAGATCGGTTGGTGAGCTTCTTGAAAATCAATATCGTGTAGGATTGTTAAAAATGGACAGAGCAATTAAAGAAAGATTAAGCTCTCTTGAAGTAGACAATATAATGCCGCAAGATATAATTAATGCAAAACCAGTAGCTTCCTCAATTAAAGAATTTTTTGGTACAAGTCAGCTAAGTCAGTTTATGGATCAAACAAATCCATTAAGTGAAATTACTCATAAAAGAAGAGTTTCAGCATTAGGCCCTGGAGGTTTAAATAGGGAAAGAGCTGGTTTTGAAGTTAGAGATGTACACCAAACTCATTATGGACGAATATGTCCAATTGAAACTCCTGAAGGTGCTAATATTGGATTAATCAACAGCTTAGCTTCATATTCAAGAATAAATCAATTTGGCTTTATTGAAACTCCTTACAGAATTGTTAAAAATGAAAAAGTTACAAATGAAGTTATATATCTGAGCGCAATTAATGAAGAGGATTTTGTAATAGCACAGGCCAATTCTGAAATAAATAAAGATGGTAAATTTCTTAATGATGTAGTGAGTTCAAGAAAAAATGGTGAATTTATAAATGCAGAAATTGATTCCATTGATCTTATGGATGTATCGCCTCAGCAGCTTGTTTCAGTTGCCTCATCTTTGATTCCATTTTTAGAAAATGATGATGCAAACAGAGCACTTATGGGTTCTAATATGATGAGACAAGCAGTCCCACTTATTAAACCCAAAGCACCTCTTGTTGGTACTGGAATGGAATATACTGTTGCTAAAGATAGTGGATCCACTTTGGTTGCAAGAAGAGAGGGTGTTGTTGATCAACTAGATGCAAATAGAATTGTAATTAGGGTAACTGATAAAAAAGATAACTCATTAAATAAAATAGATATTTATAATTTGCAAAAATTTCAAAGATCTAATCAAAATACATGCATTAACCAAAAACCTCTTGTTAATGTTGGAGATTTGGTAAAAAGAAATCAAGTCATAGCTGATGGACCTGCGACAGAGTTAGGAGAACTTGCACTAGGAAGAAATGTGTTAGTTGCTTTCATGCCTTGGAATGGATACAATTTTGAAGACTCAATTTTAATATCTGAAAAAGTGGTTCAAGATGACGTTTTTACTTCTATACATGTTGAGGAATTTGAAGTAATGGCTCGGGATACTAAACTTGGGCCTGAAGATGTTACAAGAGATCTTCCAAACGCTAGTGAGGAAATGCTTGTAAACCTTGATGAAACAGGAATTGTATATGTGGGTGCTGAAGTTTCATCAGGTGATATTTTAGTAGGAAAGGTAACTCCAAAAGGTGAATCTCCTATGACTCCTGAAGAAAAATTATTAAGAGCAATTTTTGGAGAAAAAGCAGCAGATGTTAAAGATACAAGTTTAAGGGTACCTCCTGGAGTTAAAGGAACTGTAGTTGAAATAAGGGTTTTCTCTAGAAGAGGTATTGAAAAAGATGAGAGAGCAATAAGTATAGAAAATTCTCAAATAGAAGTTATTTCCAGGGATAAAGAAGATGAATTAAATATTCTTCAAAAAAGTTTTGGTAATCATTTGAAAGAGTTACTTATAGGTAAGACGTTTATCTCAGGATCAAAACAAATACAAAAAAATTCTCAATTAAATTATGAGCAATTAGATAGCTTAAGTGTAGATGATTTAATAAATATAAATATTGAAGAAGATAAAACTTCTTTACAAATTGATTTATTAATAAAAAATTATGAAAATCAATTAGGTAATATAAATCAGAAGTTTGAAAACAAAATTGATAAAATTCAAAGTGGTGATGAATTATTACCAGGAGTTCTTAAGCTGATAAAAGTTTTTGTTGCTGTAAAAAGAAAACTTCAACCAGGTGATAAAATGGCTGGTAGACATGGAAATAAGGGAGTTATCTCTAAAATTTGTCCGGTAGAAGATATGCCCTATCTTGAGGATGGAAGACCTGTAGATATAGTGTTAAACCCTTTAGGAGTTCCAAGCCGAATGAATATTGGTCAAATTCTTGAGACTCATTTGGGATGGGCTTCTGCATCATTAGGAAATCAAGTTAATAAAATGATCACACAATTAAAACTTGATGGTCAAACTAAAAAATTACAAGATAAGCTTTTAGAGATATATGATTATAAAAATCACAAAGAAGAAATCTTAAAAATGAATGATGATCAAATGTTAGAGCTTGCAGAAAACTTAAAAGAAGGAATTCCTTTTGCAACTCCTGTATTCGATGGCGCTAAGGAGAAAGATATAACTGATTTATTAGAAAAATCAGGCGTATCTAAGAGTGGGCAAGAAATATTATACGATGGTGTTACTGGTGAAAAATTTGAGAGACCCGTAACTGTAGGATATGTATATATGTTAAAACTTCATCATCTGGTTGATGAAAAAATTCATGCTAGATCAATTGGTCCTTACAGTCTCGTCACACAACAACCTTTAGGTGGAAAGGCACAGTTTGGTGGTCAAAGATTTGGAGAAATGGAAGTATGGGCTCTTGAAGCTTATGGTGCTGCTTACACACTTCAAGAAATTTTAACAATTAAATCTGATGATGTAGCTGGAAGAACTAAAGTTTATGAATCAATCGTGAAGGGTGATAATAATTTTGAGTCAGGAACACCCGAGTCATTTAATGTAATGGTTAAAGAACTTAGGTCTTTGGGATTGAACTTGGATTTTAAAAATAATGTCAAATCAGTTGAAAATATAGAAAGTACGGTGTCTGAAAATGAATAGAGAACTTGTAAATATCTTTAATCAAAACCAAGGAATTCAAAGTTTTAATAGTTTAAAAATTTCAATAGCAAGTCCAGAAGATGTCCGCTCTTGGTCTTTTGGTGAAATTAAAAAACCTGAAACCATCAATTATCGTACTTTCAAACCAGAGAAAGATGGACTTTTTTGCTCAAGAATATTTGGACCAGTTAAAGATTATGAATGTCTTTGTGGCAAATATAAAAGAATGAAGTTTAGAGGAATTATATGTGAAAAATGTGGAGTTGAGGTCACGTTATCAAAAGTAAGAAGAGATAGAATGGGTCACATTGAACTTGCTGCTCCTGTTTCACACATTTGGTTTATGAAATCATTACCAAGCAGAATTGCCACTCTTTTAGATATGACAATTAAGAATCTTGAAAAGGTTTTATATTTCGAACAATTTATAGTTGTCGAGCCTGGCCTTACTGATTTAAAAAAAGGTGAGGTAATTACTGAAGAGCAATATATTGATTATCAAGATGAGTTTGGAGAAGATTCTTTTAGTGCAGCAATTGGTGCTGAAGCAATCGAACAGATGTTAATTAATATAGATCTTGAAGCTGATTTTGAAAAAAGCAAAACAGAACTCAACGAAACTAAATCTGAACTCAAAAAAACAAAGTTAACAAAAAGAATTAAGTTAATAGAATCATTTATTACTTCAAAAAATAAACCTGAATGGATGATTTTAAGAGTTCTTCCTGTTATTCCTCCAGAACTTCGACCTTTAGTCCCTCTTGATGGAGGAAGATTTGCAACAAGCGATTTAAACGACTTGTATAGAAGGGTAATAAATAGAAATAATAGATTAAAAAGATTAATAGATTTAAGAGCACCAGATATCATTGTTAGGAATGAAAAAAGAATGCTTCAAGAATCTGTTGATGCATTATTCGATAATGGAAGAAGGGGCAGAGTTATAACTTCAACAAATAAGAGACCACTTAAGTCGCTTTCAGACATGCTTAAGGGTAAACAAGGAAGGTTTAGGCAGAACCTACTTGGTAAAAGAGTTGATTACTCAGGAAGATCTGTAATAGTTGTAGGTCCAACTTTAAAACTACATCAATGTGGTATTCCAAAAAAAATGGCTTTAGAACTTTTTAAACCATTTATTTTTCATAAACTTGATGTTTATGGGTGGGCAAATACGATTAAAGCTGCAAAAAAACTTGTAGAAAAAGAAGATCCAAGAGTTTGGGATATTCTAGAAGAGGTTATAAGAGAGCACCCCGTTCTTCTTAATAGAGCACCAACGCTTCATAGATTAGGAATACAAGCTTTTGAGCCAATGTTAATTGAAGGAAAGTCAATACAATTACACCCATTAGTGTGCACTGCATTTAATGCTGATTTTGATGGTGATCAAATGGCAGTGCATGTACCATTAAGTTTAGAAGCACAACTCGAAGCTAGAGTTTTAATGATGAGTACTAATAATATTTTATCACCTTCCAGTGGTAAGCCAATTATTGTTCCCTCACAAGACATAGTATTAGGAATATATTACTTGTCAATAATGAGAGAAAATCAAAAAGGAGAAAATAGATATTTTCTAGATATAAATGAAATTATGAAAGCTCTTGAGAATAAAGATATCTCATTACATACAAAAATTTTAGCAAGAATAAAAAATTTTAAAGGAGACTTGTTAAAAGTAGAAACAACACCTGGAAGAATGATATTATCTGATACTCTTCCAAAAAACGAAAATATTAGTTTTGATCTAATTAATAAAATCTTAACAAAAAAAGAAGTTAGTAATATTATTGACACTGTATATCGATTTTGCGGTCAAAAAGAGACAGTTTTATTCGCAGATCACATTATGCAAATTGGTTTCAAGTATGCAGCTATAGCTGGCATTTCTTTTGGTAAAGACGATTTAATAATACCGAATGAAAAAGAAAAACTTCTTGAAGATACTCAGACTAAAGTTCAAGAATATGAAAATCAATATCAAGATGGATTAATTACTCAGGGTGAAAAGTATAACAAGGTTGTAGACGCATGGTCAGAGTGTACCAATAAAGTAGCTGATAAAATGCTTGATGTTATTTCAAATCCAGAAGATGATAAACCTATCAACTCAGTATATATGATGGCACATTCTGGGGCTAGAGGTTCAGCTGCACAGTTGAAACAGTTAGCTGGAATGAGGGGCTTAATGGCAAAACCTTCAGGTGAAATTATTGAAAACCCTATTAAGTCTAACTTTAAAGAAGGTTTATCAGTATTAGAATACTTTACCTCTACCCATGGTGCTAGAAAAGGTCTTGCTGATACAGCTTTAAAGACCGCAAGTAGTGGCTACTTGACAAGGAGACTTGTTGATGTTGCTCAAGATGCAGTAATAAGAGAAATAGATTGTGGAACAACGAAGGGTGTTACAGTTGAAGAAATAGTTGAGTCAGGAAATATTACATCGCCTATATCAGAGAGAGTTTTAGGGAGAACACCGTGTGAAAATTTAAATGATAATGATAATCAAATAATTGTTAAAGCTGGAGAAATTATCGAAGAAAAACATTTAGATAAAATAGTAAATTCAGGTTTTAGATCATTAAAAATCAGATCAGTTCTTACTTGTGAGACTGAAAATGGAATTTGTTCTAAATGTTATGGTAGAGACTTGGCACGTGGAACTTCAGTAAATGTTGGGGAAGCAGTAGGAATTATAGCTGCTCAATCAATTGGAGAACCAGGCACTCAATTAACTATGAGAACATTTCATATTGGAGGTGCTGCTAGTTCCTCAGTTGAGCAATCAAACTCACAAGCACCTATTGATGGAAAATTAAAATTTGAAAATATCAAATTAATTGAAGATAAGTTTGGTAATACAATTATTTTGAGTAGAAATGGAAAGATTAAAATTGAAAATAATGGTAAAGAAAAATACTCAATAAACATTCCATTTGGCTCTAAAATTTCTGTTAAAGATGGTCAAGATGTTAAAGCAAGTCAAACTATTGCTGAATGGGACCCTTATACACTTCCGATAATTGCAGAAAGGGACGGCTTCATTAAATATGTCGATTTAAAACAAGGTATTTCATTTAGAGAAGCAATAGATGATACTACAGGTATATCGAGTAAAATTGTTATAGATTGGAGTCAAAATCCTAAATCCAAAAATTTTAAACCTGCTATTAATATTCAAACATCTCTTACATCAGAAGAAACTGATGCAGATAGTTTTTCTAATTATCCTATGTCAATAGATACAATTTTAAGTGTAGAGGATGAGCAGGAAGTTTATGCCGGTCAAGTACTAGCAAGAATTCCAAAGGAATCCTCTAAAACAAAAGATATTACTGGTGGATTACCAAGGGTAGCTGAGTTATTTGAAGCTAGAAAGCCTAAAGATCCTGCAATAATGTGTGAGATAGATGGTAAAATCACTTTTGGTAAAGATTATAAAAATAAGAGAAGACTAATTATTACTAGTTTAGATGAAAAAGATTCATTTGAAATTTTAATACCAAGAGCAAAGTATTTAAATGTTCAAGAAGGTGATTTTGTAAAGAGAGGAGATGTTCTTGTAGAAGGAACGCCAGTACCCCATGATATTTTAAGAATACTTGGTGTAGAAGAATTAGCAAGATACTTAGTTAAGGAGGTTCAGTCAGTTTATAAGCTTCAAGGTGTTTATATAAACGATAAGCATATAGAGACTATTGCCAGACAAATGCTTCAAAAGGTTCTAATAAAAAAATCTGGAGATTCAAATTTGCTGATTGGTGAACAAGCTCATAAAAAAGATATCTTAAAACTTAACGATGAATTAAAAGCTAATGGAAAACAAATAGTTGAATATGAGCCAGTTCTCCTTGGAATAACAAAAGCAAGTCTCCAAACATCCTCGTTTATATCTGCCGCTTCGTTTCAAGAAACTACAAAGGTTCTAACTGATGCAGCTACACTTGGAAAAATAGATACACTAAATGGCTTAAAAGAGAATGTGATTGTGGGCAGGCTTATACCAGCTGGAACTGGCAGAATGACCTCAGAATATGAGCGTTTAGCTAATGTCAAAGATAAAGAAATTATTGAGGAGAGAAAAAAAGCTGAAAACGCTGAAAATGTCTAAAAAGTAGATATATTTCCTTGACTTTTTTAATCTGAATTAATAAAGACCCCTACCATTTGTTGATGGTAGTGGAAAATAAATTCCAAACGCTTAACAAAGGACTATTTGATGCCTACAATTAACCAACTAGTGCGCAAGGGTCGTGCCCCGCAAAAAAAGAGAAATAAAGTTCCCGCTTTATCTGCTTGTCCCCAAAAAAGAGGCGTTTGTACCAGAGTTTATACAACTACTCCAAAAAAACCTAACTCAGCATTAAGAAAAGTAGCAAGAGTAAAATTAACTAATGGTCAAGAAGTTTCGGCATATATACCTGGTGAAGGTCATAATCTACAGGAACACTCAGTTGTGTTGTTAAGAGGCGGCAGAGTCAAAGATTTGCCAGGTGTGAGATACCACATTCTTAGAGGAACTTTGGATACTCAAGGCGTAAGTGCAAGAAAACAGAGAAGATCATTATATGGAGCTAAAAAGCCTAAATAAATATTATGTCTAGAAGAAGAGCAGCAGAAAAAAGAACCATACTTCCCGACCACAAGTTCAAGGATTTAGTCTTAGCTAAATTTATGAACAGAATAATGGTTGATGGAAAAAAATCAATATCTGAAAAAATCGTTTATGGTGCTTTTGATCTTGTTTCAAAAAAAACTGATAAACAGCCAATTGATTTTTTTCATGAAGCTCTTAATAATGTTAAGCCTTCTTTAGAGGTAAGGTCAAGAAGAGTGGGGGGTGCTACTTATCAAGTCCCTATGGAAGTAAGGCCTAAAAGAGCTCAGACACTCGCTATGAAATGGATTGTAGACTCCGCATTAAAAAGAAATGAAAAAACTATGCGTGAAAGAGTTGCAAATGAAATATTTGATGCATTTAATAATAAGGGTAATGCAGTTAAAAAACGAGAAGAAACTCATAAAATGGCTGAGGCCAATAGAGCGTTCTCTCACTTTAGGTGGTAATATATGTCAAGATCTCATGCATTAGATAAATATAGAAATATTGGGATCATGGCCCACATTGATGCGGGTAAAACTACAACAACTGAACGAATTCTTTATTATACTGGTAAATCTCATAAAATTGGAGAAGTGCATGATGGTGCTGCAACAATGGATTGGATGGAGCAGGAGCAAGAGAGAGGTATAACTATTACCTCCGCTGCAACAACATGTTTTTGGAATGACCACAGAGTAAATATTATTGATACTCCTGGTCACGTTGATTTCACAATTGAAGTTGAAAGATCTTTAAAAGTTTTAGATGGTGCTGTTGCTGTCTTTGATGGTGTTGCAGGTGTTGAGCCTCAGTCTGAAACAGTATGGAGACAAGCGGATAAATACAATGTTCCAAGAATGTGTTTTATAAATAAATTAGACAGAACTGGTGCAAACTTCTTTATGTGTGTTGATATGATCCCTGATAGATTAGGTTCTTATCCTTTAGTATTGCAATTACCCATTGGGATTGAAAGCGATCTTAAGGGTGTGGTTGATCTAGTTGCTAACAATGCAATTGTTTGGCAAGATGAGAGCTTAGGTGCTAAATTTGATATAGTTGAAATTCCTGAAGATTTAAAAGAGCAAGCAAAAGAATATAGAGAAAAATTAATCGAAAAAGCAGTTGAAGAAGATGACTCAGTTATGGAGAGTTACCTTGATGGAAAAGAGCCATCAATAGAGGATTTAAAAAAATGTATTAGAAAAGGCACTATAAAAGGATCATTTGTTCCGGTACTTACTGGATCAGCTTTTAAAAATAAAGGAGTTCAACCCCTTCTTGATGCTGTAATTGACTATATGCCATCTCCTATTGATGTTGATGGAGTTAAAGGTGTTGACGTTAATGATGAAACTAAAGAACTAATAAGAAAATGTGATGATTTAGAACCATTTAGTGCTCTAGCTTTTAAAATAATGACTGATCCTTTCGTAGGAAGCTTAACCTTTGCAAGAATTTACTCAGGAACTGTTTCAACTAAAGACAGTGTTTTAAATTCAACTGGTGGCAAAAAAGAGAGTATTGGAAGAATGCTTTTAATGCATGCGAATAATAGAGAAGAGATTAAAGAAGCGAGAGCTGGTGATATTGTTGCA
>CABXEZ010000017.1 GCA_902511405.1 uncultured Alphaproteobacteria bacterium | reverse complement strand
GTATAAGGATGACGAGGATTAGTAAATAACTCTCTTGATGGAGCTTGTTCAACAATATGGCCAAGATACATAACAGCCACTTCATCACAGGTATGCGCTACAACACTTAAATCATGGCTGATAAATAAATAAGTTAGATCCAAATCTTTTTGTAATGACTTTAATAAGTTTAAAATATCTGCTTGAATTGACACATCAAGAGCAGCAACACTTTCATCAGCAACTATAAACTTTGGATAACTCACAAGAGATCTTGCAATAGAAATTCTTTGCCTTTGACCTCCTGAAAATGCGTGTGGGTATCTTCTTAAGTGCTCTAAATTCAAACGACATTTTGAAGCAATATCTCTCACACGTTCATCAGTTTCTTCACGAGATTTAGTAATTTTCATCACCTCTAAAGGTTCAGCTATAATATCTCTTACAGTCATTCGGGGACTTAGAGCAGCGTATGGATCTTGAAATATTAATTGAGCTTTTTTTCTATACTCTTTTAATTCTTTTTTATTAATATTGCCTAAATCATAATCTACATCATCGTCATGAAAAATTACTTGTCCTGCGCTAATTTTATTAGCACCCAATATTGCTTTACCTAGCGTTGTTTTTCCTGAACCTGACTCCCCTACCAAACCTAAAAAAGATTTTTTCTTAATATCTAAACTAACATTTTTAACAGCCTGGATTTTTTGTTTTTTTGATAAAAAATTTTCTTGATAATCAAATTCTACAGAAACATTTTTTACACTTACAAGATTATCATTCATAAATTACCTAACCACAATTAATACAGCACTGATCTACCCAGTGACCAGGGCTAACTTCAATTAAACCCATTTCTATGTGTCCCTCTTTACACTCATTAGTAGGATTGGGACAACGCGTTCGAAAAACACAACAACTTGGTCTCTCTAACGGACTAGGGATACTTCCTGGTATTGGTTGAAGAGGTGCATCCAAATTATTAACATCAGGAAGTGCCTTTAATAAACCTCTTGTATAAGGATGTTTCGGGTTTTTAATTATTTCTCTCACAGGACCTTTCTCAACGATAGCCCCTAAATACATAACAGCAACATTATCAGCTGTTTGCGCTATTACCCCTAGATCATGGGTGATAAACATAACTCCCATTTGGTATTCTTTAATAATGTCTTTAATTAAATTTATAACCTGTGCTTGAATTGTCACATCAAGTGCAGTTGTGGGCTCATCAGCTAATAATAATTTAGGCATCGTGGATAATGCCATTGCAATCATAGCTCTTTGGCGCATACCACCCGATAATTCAAAAGCATATTGATTAAATCTTTTTTCTGCATCTGCTATTCCAACTCTTTTTAACATATCAATCGATATAGATTTTGCTTCTTTCTTATCAATTGGTTTATGTAAAAGTAATTGTTCTACCATTTGTGCACCAATTTTTATTGCTGGAGCAAAGCTAGCCATAGGTTCCTGAAATATCATAGATACTTTACCGCCCCTTATTTTTTTTAAATCTTCTTTAGAGGTAAATTTAAGAGTATTTTCTCCATCAATAATAATTTCTGCATCTTCGTTATAGTGTGTATTGCCAGGATTTAGCTGCATTATTGATTTTGCAGTTACCGATTTACCCGAACCAGATTCCCCTACTACCCCTAACACTTCTCCAGCATTTACAGATAGTGAGATATTTTCAACAGCAACAATTCTTCCTTCATCAGTATCAAACTGAACATTTAAATTTTTAATATCTAGTAATGCTGACATGATTATTTATTTTTATGAGGATCAGCTGCATCACGAAGACCATCTCCAACAAATACAAAAGATAAAATTAAAACAACTAAGAAAAATACTGGAATAAAATACCATTGATAATTTAATAGTACATCAGCCTTTGTTGCATTTTGTAAAAGCACGCCCAATGAATTAACTGGCTCTCTTAATCCTAACCCAATAAAACTCAGCGCTGTTTCAGATAACAACATATAAGGAAAGCTGATAACAAGGTCGACAATTATATAGCTTGTGAAGCTTGGTAAAAGATGACGTCCTATAATATGTGCAGAAGATGCTCCAGACATTTGCGCTGCCAGAATATATTCTTGACTTCTTTCACTTAATAAATGTGTTCGAACTCGTCGAGCAAGAGTTGGCCAAGAAATTAAACCTAAAAGACAGGATATAAAGAAAAATCTTAGCTCAGAACTCCATTCTTGAGGTGCAAACGCGGCCAAACACATAAATAATGGTATGGGGGGTACCGTCCTTATTGCATCAGTAAACATTTGAAGGAGACTATCTATCCATCCACCATAATATCCTGAAATACCTCCAATAATTAAAGATAAGACAAAGGAAATGAAAACACCTAGTGTTCCTACTGCTAAGGAAATATAAATTGCACTCAAAGTTCTACTAAATAAATCTTTTCCAGCCTTATCAGTTCCAAATAAATGAATACCACCTTCCTCAGTTCCAAATAAATGACGATCAGAGGTAAAACCTGGAAATTGAAAATCAAAATTTTTACCAGGTAAATTAATTTTAAAATCAAAAGATTTATATTCCCATCCTTTTACAAAAAAATAAATGTATCTTCTTTTATCATCGTCTATTTTGTACACCCATCTAAAATTTGTATCCGCTCCTCGGTATTTTGAGAGCGTATGAAGAAAAGGTCTTGGAGAAAATCCATTTTTATCCCAAAACATTGGTATTTGTGGTGCTCCATTTTCATACTCTTTATCACGACCTGCAATTGTTGGGTCATAGGGAGATAGAAAGTCTGCAAAAAGACTACAAACAATCATAAACAATAATATAGAGCCAGCTATCATAGCTGTTCTATTTCCAAAGAAACGTGTGCGCACTAACTGCATTTGGGTAGCAGTAAAATATGCTTCTTTTTTTGCTGAATTAACTTCCACCCATTACTCCTTTTCTTATCCTAGGATCCATTACCGCTAAAATAATATCAGTGACAAAATTTACAAATACAATTGTAGCTGTAAGCAAGAATATTATTGCACCTGCTAATTGTTGATCATTTGACCTTGCTAAAGCTTCTATTAATAATGCTCCAGCCTCAGTTAAAATTAAAATAAGAGCAACAACAGGTAACGCACTAAAAATTCTATTTAAATCAAAACCTATTGAGTTAATTACGGGCCCTAATGAATGTTTAGCAGGGTAGCGCCATAGTAAACTCATTCCAGATACACCTCTTGCACGAGCTGCCATGACATATAATTTATCATTTTCATCAAGCATTAAGGCACGAACTGTCTGAAGAGCAAACGCAGTAGCATTCCAGCCCAAAACAAAAATAGGTAACCATGCTCTGCTTAAAAAATCTTGAACCTTAGCGCTTGACCAAGGAGCATTTTCATATTCTTGTGAAAACAACCCAGTCATTGTGTCTCCATAGTACACTGTCATAAATAACATAATACAAAGTGCCACTAGAAAATTTGGTAAAGCAATGCCAAGGTAGCTTATGAACTTTAATGCATTATCTAAGGATGCGTATTTAGTTGTGGCCGAAATTATTCCTACAGGAATGGCTATAGCATAAGAAAATAGTAGAGCGGTTATTGCTATAGTTAAAGATAAAACAAATCTTCCACTTAAAAGCTCATTGATGCTAATTCTCAAAATACAGCTATCTCCAAAATCTTGTTTAATAACTATATCTGATACCCATTTGGTGTACCGATATAAAAAAGGTTTATCTAATCCTAATCTTTTTTCTTCAGCAGCAATATCTTCAAAAGTTATTTGTGAACCTTGTGTATTTTTAAAAGCAAGATATCGTTCAGCACAAGTTCCAGGAACTAATTCCATTAACGAAAAAACAATAAAACAAACTATAAGCAGTGTTACAATTGATAAAAAAGCTCTTGTTAAAGTAAACTGAATAAAATTAATCATAATTGGTATATTTCTTAATTAATTATTTAGAATAGTTCATAAAAGAAAAGCGGCAATAACAAATTGCCGCTTTTGAAAGAATTTATTACTTTAACTTATTCGTCTAACCACCACTGAGTAGCTAGGTATGGATAAGTTCTGTAATACTCATAAGAAGTAGTTTTGAATTGCGTAAAGTTCTTCAAAGCATTTCTATGATATGTTGGGAAAGGTGCTTTTACAGTTCCAATTAACAAAGTTTGTTCTGTTAACATCGTTGTAATTTTTTCACCCCACTCATTTGACTTAGCTGTACCTAATTCATATGATTGGAATTTATCAATTCCATCACTTAAATCATACACCCACTGAGGAGGCTCTACACCGTCTGAACCGTTACTATCTATATAAGCAGCCCATAACATACCTTGAGTATGGTTAAAGTAGTTACCAAATGGTGCTTTAAATGTTTCAGGATTACCTGCAATAATTGCCAATGGTTGACCTTTATCCCAAGCATGAACATCTAATGCATTCGAAGATTGTGATCCACGATATTCATCTGGTGTTACTTCTTTAAAGTTAGTTTTTACACCAACATCATTCCACATACGTGCAACTAGTTCAACTTCAACACCACCAATACCTTGAGTAGCATAGTCAATGTTCATTGCAAAAGCTGCTCCATTTGGAAGTTCTCTAAAGCCATCACCATCAACATCCTTTAACCCAACTTCATCAAGAAGTGCATTTGCACCATCTGGATCATACTGAGTCATATGCATTTTAATTGCATCAGGTACAAAGTCAGGTGCAGGTGAAATACCTACAAACTGTTCAACAACACCCATACCGTAGTATGCTACATCGTTGATCTCATTTCTATCAAGAGCAATAGACATTGCTTGACGGAAACGAATGTCACTATACACTTTACGTTTTTCCATATCTGGATGAGTAACGTTAAAGCTAAATAGTGCAGCTCCACAACCTGGATTGATTTGAAGACTATATCCACCTGATTCAGCACCATCTAATAATTGAGGCGCAGATTCAAGTTGTACTGATTGAGACTTATAATCAACTTCACCATTTACAAGTTTTAACAACCTGATTTCGTTTTCATTGATATATCTTTCATTTTGATAATCAATGTATGGTAATTGATTTCCAGCAGTATCAACTTGGTGGAAATATGGATTAGCTGCATAAACTCTACCCTCAGTCGTATCTTCAATAGTCATATACGCTTCTAATGAAGGATAAGCTGCATATTCTAGACCAGCAACAAGATCAGGGTTTCTCAACATTGGAGTTGGAGTATCAGTCCAACCTGAGTTACCGTAATAAGCTGCAAGAGCATCCCAACCATTTTCAAAACCTAAAGCTTGCGCATTTGCGTCAGCGTTAGAGTCTATTTCTGGATGAAACTGTTCTAAGAAATGTGCAGGCATGAAAGCTTGGTTATAAGACCATGCTAAAGTTGCCAATAAACCTGGAAATGGAGATGGTAAGTTAAATCTTACAGTTGTATCATCAACTACATCTACAGTCATAGGCTCTCCACCAACAAGAAGATATGGGTAAGGCTTTTCTCTAATGTTTGTATTCATCATTAGATCTTCATACCAAAACTCTACATCTCTTGCTGTGAATGGCTCACCATTAGACCACTTATGACCTTTTCTAAGCATAAAGGTTAAAGTTGTAAAATCATCATTCCATTCGTAATCTTTAGCAACGTTAGGCACAATTGTAGATAAATCATCTGCGAAACGTACTAGGTTAACGTGACGAGTTGACAACATATCAGAAGTACCAGCTTCAGTTGCGTTTGATAAAAACTTAATTGTCCCACCATATGATCCAACAGAATCATAAGGAACAACAACTAGTGGTTCATCAGGTAAACGATCAGCAACAGCTGCTAAACCTTTGTTACCTTGAATAGTATCATTAATACTCACAATATTTGGGTTTTCTGCAAATACCATTTTACAGCCAGCTGTACTTTGGTATTCTGATAACTCATATTGTTGAGGATATTTTCCACCTGTATGACCATCGTTCATAGTCGAGCCTTCACAATGCCCGTCGGCATATGAGCTAACACTCCATAGAACTGTTCCAGCGGAAAACACTAATGCTAAAAGTAATTTTTTAAACATATTATTTTCTCCTTAATTAAGAATAAAAGTATCGTATATTTTGTGTATACAATTTTTTTTCATTATCAAAAAAATTTGACAGATTTATTACATTTTTTTGTACTAATTGTGTATTTTTTTACCTCAAAATACCATATCTAGTGTTTTACAATAAAGTTTATGAGAGATTCAAACAAATCTGTTTTATTTATATGTGCAGACCAATGGCGATGGGACTGTTTTGGTTTTATGAAACACCAGAATGCAATCACTCCTAACTTAGATAAACTAGCAAGTAAAAGTAGTATTTTTAAATCTCATTTTACAGGGATTGTTCCTTGCGGTCCTTCAAGAGCAACTATGCTTACTGGGCTTTATCCTTTTATTCATCGCTCAGTAAGAAATGGAGCGCCCCTTGATAAGCGCTTCACTAATATTGCAAAAGAAGTAAAAAAAGCTGGGTATGATCCTAAACTTTATGGTTATACAGACACGACTTGGGATCCTCGTTTTTTAAATGATGAGGATAAAAAAAAATATACGTATGAATCTCCAATGGAGGGATTTGATCCAGTCTGTCATCTACCAGAAGGTAATCCAATTCTATGGGCTGATTTTTTAAAATCAAAAGGTTACAATATAAAAAATCCACATGAGTTATATACAAGAGAAAAACCAAAAGATGGTGAGGGGTATGTTTTTAAAGCTTGGGATATACCAACTGAACATTCTGATACAACCTTTCTTGCAAATGAAGTTATAAAAGATTTAGAAAATACAACTTCTCCATTTTTTTATCACATATCTTTTTTAAGACCTCATCCACCAATGTTTGTATCTGAGCCTTGGCATAGTCTTATAAATCCAAATGATATTGAGTTACCCAAGGAGAGTCATACTTATGAAGAATTACTAGATGATCATCCTTTTTTAAGAGAAATTGCAATGAAATTTCTTAATAAAGATTTGTACAAAGAGGTTCGATATAAAGATTTAAGGGATCAAGATATAAAAAATCTTATTGCTGTTTACCTAGGAATGTGTGCTGAAGTTGATCATAACATTGGAAGAATTCTTAAGAGTTTAGAAGAAAATAAATTAGATAAAAATACACTAATTGTTTTTACAAGTGATCACGGTGAACTACTTGGAGAAAATAGAATGTGGGGTAAATTAGGTTGGTGGGATGCAGCTTATAGAATACCTCTAATCATTCATGAACCAGATAAAAAAAATTATGAAATAAATGATTTTACTGAATCAGTTGATTTAGCACCTACTATTCTTGATTGGTTAAATGAAGATATTCCAGTTAACTGGAGCGGGGAATCTTTAATTGAATATACAAGAAATGGCAAAAGAAAGTCAATTAAACCTTATGTTGTTTTTGAATTTGATTTTAGTGAAAGTCACTATTCTCAGTTTGTTAAAGAAAAGATACTCACTCCAGAAGAATGTTCTTTGATTTGCATTAGAACAAGTAAATGGAAATATGTGCATTTTCCAAATTTACCATCATTATTATTTGATCTTGAAAAGGATCCTCAGGAAATGAAAAATTTAGCTGAAGATAAGAATCATCAGGAAATTAAAAATAATTTATTAAGTAAATTATTAAGTCACCGACTAAGACACCAAGACAGACAACTATCAAGTATACAAATCTCAAAAGATGGTGTTTTAAATGTTAATGGACCACAATCTAGAACAATAAGGAATTAATTTATGCTTACAACTGTAATAGGTGCTTTTCCTAAACCCTCTTTTTTAAAAATTACAGATTGGTTCAACGCTTCAGGTGGAACTGATACGGCTAATCCTACAAAATTCTATGAACAAGAAATCAATCGTATGGGTTCAGAGGCCGATGACATTTTTTTTAAAGCCGCTAAGCAAGTAATCTTAGATCAAGAAGAGTGTGGTATAGATATTTTAACCGACGGTGAAGTAAGAAGAGAAAATTATATTCATTATCATTGTCGTCATTTAGAAGGTGTTGACTTTGAGACTCTTACAGAAAAAGTTGCAAGAACGGGTAACTACAAATGTTGGCTTCCAACTATAACCAATAAAGTTAAAGCGAAAGAAGAATTTTTAGTTAGTGAGTGGAAGCAAAATCAATCACTAACATCAAAACCTGTTAAAGTTACTATACCTGGACCTATGACAATAACTGATACAATAGCTAATACTTATTATACCTCTGATGAAGAAATGGGTCATGACTTAGCAATTGCTATTAATGTTGAAATTAAAAGACTTGTCGATGCTGGATGTAAATTTATTCAAGTTGATGAACCATTATTTGCAAGAAAACCAGATAATGCACTTGCGTTTGGTATAAAAAATTTAGAAAAATGTTTTGAAGGAATTACGCAAGACAACGTTGATAGAGCTACTCATATTTGTTGTGGCTATCCTGATAAATTAGATGCAATTAATTATCCAAAAGCGCCATTAGATTCCTATAAAAAAATAGCAAAAGAGTTAGATAACTCAATAATTGATAGCGTCTCAATTGAAGATGCTCATCGTCATAATGATCTCAGCTTACTAAAAGATTATAAAAAAACCAAAGTAATTTTTGGTCTCATTAAAATTGCAAACTCTAAAATTGAAACTGAGGAAGAAATTGAAGTAAGAATAAATGAAGCATTAAAATTTATATCTAAAGAGCAATTAATTGCTGCGCCAGATTGTGGTCTTGGTCATCTGACTAAAGAACTGGCAATAAGTAAATTAAAAGTAATGTCTTCAGCTGCAAAAAAATTTAATTAATTTATAAAATCTGATAATGTCTTTTAGTGATTAAGCACAATGCAATTCTTGAAGTAAGTCTAAAAAATCTTGCTTATAATTATAATAAATTATCTAGCATAGCTAATAAATCTGTCTGTGCAGCAACAATTAAAGCAGATGCGTACGGGATTGGTGTTATAAAAACATTTGAAACCCTCTATAAAAATAAATGTAGACATTTTTTTGTAGCAACTACAGAAGAGGCATTAGAAATAAGAAAAAAAAAATTGTTAGCTAATGTCTATGTATTAAATGGATTAGAAGGCAATGAGTTATCAATTTTTAATAATAACAATATTATACCAATTATTAATGATAAAGATGAATATAGCTTTGTAAGTAAAAATATAAAAAAATATAAAAAATTAAAATTTGGAATACATATTGATACAGGGCTTAATAGACTTGGGCTAAACGTAAATGATTTATTAAAAATATATTCTGATAAAAATAAGATTCATATACTAATAAGTCATTTATCAAGCGCAGATGAAAAAAAAAATAATTATAATATTTTACAAAATAAAAAATTTAAAGAGGCTATTAATCTTAAAATTAATGCTAAATATAATAGTCTTTCAAATTCAATGGGAATAATTTTAGGAAATAATTTTCACCACGACTTAGTTAGACCAGGAATTTCATTATATGGAGGCCATTTCAACACTAAGATGAAAAAAATAATAAAACCAGTTATTTCTTTAAAAGGGAAAATACTGCAAATAAAAACAATAAGTAAAAATGAATTTGTAGGATATAATCAAACTTACAAAACAAATAAAAAAATCAAAGTAGCAGTTTTAGGCATAGGCTATGCGGATGGTATTTCCAGAGTATTAAGTAATAAAGGTCATGCATATTTCAAAAAGAAAACTTTTAAAATCCTAGGTCGGGTATCAATGGACTCAATAACGGTAGATATTTCAAAGAATGATAAATCTATAAAAGTAGGGGAATATATGGAAATAATCAATCATTTAAATGGAATTGATAAGATTGCAAATCAATGTAATACTATATGTGATGAGATTCTTACTTCTATCTCTAAAAGAGTAAAAAGAGTTTATCTTTAAATCCTAAATTGAATTTTTTTTATTTTTTTTTAAAATAATTTTTAATTTTTAAAACTATTCCCATTAGAATTAATAAATAGGTTAAGTAAAAAAAAATCCATTTTGCAGAATTAATTCCAGATCCTATCATGATAACACTTTCAGAAATAAAGTCTGCTTTTAAATACATCTCTAACATTAGTATTTCTGAATAATTTTCTGCCCAATCAAAAATCATAGCTAGAAAAGGGATAATAAGTAAAATTATTTTTTTTAACAATAATGCAATCCACAACGAATACATCAAAGTATAAATAACAGCAAAAATAATATCCCAAAATATTAAAAATTCATTGTAACACACAAGTTGTTCTTGATTTCTAATCTCAAAAAAATTTTGAACCATTTCTTTAGTATAATAAAAAGATAAGCCCAATGATCTGTGTCCATCTTCAATAAAAAAACAACTGCTAATATCTCGTAAGAAAAAAACTATATATAAGATAAACAAAACTGTTGAGCCAATTGCTAAATAAAAGTTTTTATTTTTTTGAAAAGTAAACACTCAATTGTATGCAATTACACTTATTATCTCAAACATAATAGATGCTGCAACCATTGAAGTAATATTATTCTTCTGATCTTTGGTAGGCATTAAACATACTACATCTCCACCAATAACATTTTTGTTTTTTACTGCTTGAATTAATTCTTTTGCTTCATCTATAGTAAAACCAGTAAAACCTGGTTCGATATTGGATACAGCTGGAGCCACTGAAGCATCTAAAGAATCTAAATCGAAAGTAATATAAATTGGATTATCACCAATTTTTTCAAGAGTTTCATTGATAACATCTTTAATACCTCTTTCTTTAAATTCATCCATCGTAACAACATTATATCCAAGATCATAACTTGGCTGTAACCAATCCAAGGTTCGAGGATTACCACGCATTCCAATTTGCATGCTCTTATGAGGATCTATAATTCCTTGATCAACAAGATAAGCCCCCCAATGAGCGGCACTTTTTTTAGCTCCCATAAAATGATCAAGTTGACTGAAGGTATCTGTGTGTGCATCAATATGTAAAAAAGATATTTTTTTTCCATTAGTCATTTCCAAATCATTCGAACCAAGACCTTGAAGAATGCCTCCTGTAATGGAATGATCACCGCCAATTGATACAACGGGTTTATTAGCACGCGCAATTTTTGAATAAAAACTGGTTATATCTTCAATGCATTTTTCATTATTATTTGCATGAGGAAGAGCAACATCACCCAAATCAAATATTTTTTTCTTTTTCCACGGATTAATATTAAAATCTAAATGAACTCGCCTTAAACCTGCTGAAACGTTTCGCACTGCTCTTGGACCTAAATGCTGATCCCTTTCAGTAGTACCATTTCCAGTACTATGAGGGACGCCTGCTAAAGCTATATCACACTGAGTTAAATCTTTATTATGCTCACACCGAAATAATGTTGGGATACCCCACCAATACATGGTCTCCATCATTAACTCATCATTTGAGTCAGACATATTTTTAATTAGTTAATTGCCTTACTTGGATCAATGAATTCATAATCCAAATCATCTGCCACTGCTTTGTAGGTAACATTACCTTGGCATACATTTAATCCTGCAAGAAAATTTGCATCACTACTTAAAGCATCACGGTAACCATTTTGAGCTAAATTCAAAACGAAAGGAAGAGTTGCTGCATTTAAAGCCAAGGTTGAAGTCATAGGAACACCGCCAGGCATGTTAGCAACACAATAATGAACAACATCATCAATTACATAAGTTGGATTAGCATGAGTAGTAGGCTTACTAGTTTCTACACATCCCCCTTGATCAATTGCTACATCAACTATAACGGATCCTCTTTTCATACTTTTAATCATTTCTTTTGATATTAATTTTGGTGCATTGGCACCTGGAATTAATACACCCCCTATTAGTAAGTCTGTTTCAGCAACATACTCTTGTAAATTAATCTCATCTGAAACCAATGGAATGATACGATCACCAAATTTCATTTGAAGCTCTTTGAGACGTGCTTCTGATTTATCAACAATATGAACTTTAGCTTCCATTCCTGTAGCTATAGTTGCTGCATTTTCACCAACAACTCCTCCTCCCAAAATCAATACATTTCCTGGATTCACACCTGGAGCCCCACCAATTAATAAACCTCGTCCACCTTGAGGTTTTTCTAGACAATGTGCACCTGCCTGAATAGACATTCTCCCAGCAACAGCACTCATTGGCGCTAATAAAGGCAATCTATTATTTTCATCAGTAACGGTCTCATATGCAATACAAATTGATTTTGAGTCAACTAAACCTTTTGTTAATTGAGGTGCGGCTGAAAGATGAAGGTAAGTAAATAACAGTTGATTTTCTCTTAACATACTTACTTCTTCAGACTGAGGTTCTTTAACCTTAACAATCATATCTGAGTCATTAAATACATCACCAGCTGCAGGAGCTATATGTGCTCCAGCTTTTTGATAATCTTCATTTTCAAAACCCGCACCAAAACCTGCTTTGTCCTGAATTAGAACTTCGTGTCCATGGTTAGTTAATTCTTGAACACTTAATGGTGTTAATCCGACTCTTGACTCTTGCGCCTTTATTTCAGACGGAACACCAATTTTCATTATTGGTCCTTAAAGTAATTCGTAATACCTGTTCTAAGTTTTTCAATCATTTCATCGATATGTTTTTTTTCTGAAATGAAAGGAGGAGCAACTATTAAACAATCACCTGTTGCTTTTAGACTTAGTCCCGCAGCAAATAATGATTTAAAACAGTTATACCCAGCCTTACCCGGTCGTTCATCCATCCGCAGATCAATACCACCCATCATACCGTAACCTCTAATGTCTGTTACACCGTCAATATCTTTCAAAGTAAATAACCCGTCTAAAAAGTAAGGAGACATTTCCTTTGAGCGATTAATTAAGTCTTCTTTTTCTATAATATCTTGCATTGCTAACCCAGCGGCAACTGAACAAGGAATACCTGAATAAGTATATCCATGAAAAAATTCAATTGCACCGTTAGGCGCTGCATCAACCATGGTATCATAAATATGTTCTCTAGAAGCTACTGCTCCAAGAGGAACGACACCATTTGTTACTGCTTTAGCCATAGTTAAAATATCTGGAGTCACTCCAAATGCTTGCGATCCAAAAGCCTCACCCATTCTTCCCCAACCAGTAATTACTTCATCAAAAATTAAAAGAATACCGTGCTTATCACAAATTGTTCTAAGCTTTTGTAAATATCCTTTTGGAGGAACTAGAGTTCCTGTTGATCCAGCAACTGGCTCAACGATACAAGCAGCAATGTTTTCACCACCAATATGACCAGCAATTCTCTCTAGATCATCAGCGAGATATGCGCCTGTTTCAGGTTCACCTTTAACAAAAGTATTTTCTGCAAGGTGTGTGTGTCTAAGATGATGCGTATTAGGCATTAAAATACTTGAAAAAGTTTTTCTATTTGCCACCATTCCGCCAACAGAAATACCACCAATATTCATTCCGTGATATCCCCTCTCACGACCGACAATGTGATGACGGTGACCTTCTCCCTTAGCTTTGAAATAAGCAATAGCAGTTTTGATAGCAGTATCTACTGCAGAAGAACCACACATAGTAAAAAATATTTTATTTAAATCTTCTGGAGTATGCTTTGCTATTTTTCTCGCTAATTCGAAAGAACCATTATATCCTTGTTGAAAAGGTTGAACGTAATCCAACTGTTCAAGTTGTTTATAAACTGCATCTCTTATTTCTTTACGACCATGACCAGCAGGGCTACAAAACAATCCTGAGCTTGCATCAATTAATTGGTTACCATGATGATCAGTATAATAGACGCCTTCGGCCTTAACCATCAATCTTGGGTTATCTTTAAAATCATGATTGGATGTAAAAGGCATCCAGTGTTCTTCAAGTGAATTTGGTAATTCGTTTCTATTTTCTAAATCCATAATTAATCCCTAAACTGGCAAATTTAATTAAGCCATATATTATCCACATAGCTAATCCAAGAGGAATTCTCTTACAAAAGCTTAATTTCATAGGAAAAATTGACGCCCTAGTATAGAAGAAAAATTATCAATTATGCTAACATCAAAAGAAGCTAAAATACCGAATAATTTAATATCAGTGGCCAAAAAAACACCTGGTATGACTGCAGGAATAGTATGTGCTGATCATGATTCTTCGATGGAGTCAGCAAAAAAGGCAATTGAATTAGATCTTATAAAACCTTTTTTTATTGGTGATAAAAATACCATCAAAGATAAAGCAGAACAAATTAAATGGGATTTAAGTCCCTTCGAAATAATGCATTCTTCTGATGATAAAGAAGCTTCAATCATTGGTGCTGAACTTGCCCGAGATGATAAAATAAAAATTATGATTAAAGGTAATCTTCATACAGATGTTTTGATGAGAACATACTTAAAGAAAGAATTCGGACTCATTGAAGGAAAAAGATTAAGTCATATTTGGCACATGACTTTATCAGAAAATGATAAACCTCTTTTTATAACTGATGGAGCTTTAAACGTTTCTCCAAGAATAGATGTAAAGATGCATATACTTA
This sequence comes from uncultured Alphaproteobacteria bacterium, assembly GCA_902511405.1. Classification (GTDB taxonomy): domain Bacteria; phylum Pseudomonadota; class Alphaproteobacteria; order HIMB59; genus CACPNW01. The sequence goes on along the minus strand of CABXEZ010000017.1, from coordinate 6,134 downwards.
AAAATGTTATTGATTTTGCAAAACGTATAAACATATCTAAACCCAAAGTTGCCATAATTTCAGGAACAGAAGACCCAATTGAAAGTATGCCCAGTTCAATAGAAGCGAAAGAAATAATGGATCGAGCAATTAAAGAAAATATTGAAGCCTATGTGCATGGGCCATTGGCTTTTGACAATGCAGTGTCGCCTGAAGCTGCAGCCATCAAAAATATTTCTAATGAAGTTGCTGGACAAGCTGATATACTTTTAGTTCCTAATCTAGAAACAGGCAACTCTCTCTCAAAGATTATGGTACATTTTATGGGAGCATGTGCTGCAGGCTTTATTGTTGGAGGCAAAGTTCCTGTTGTTGTAACTAGTAGAGCTGATAGCTCGTCTTCTCGTATAGCTTCTATTGCTGCTTCAGTCATTGCTGCACAATAGTGAAAAGAAATAAATTTTTAACTGTTGCACTTTTAGCAATAGGGGCAACTTTATTTGGCTCGTTTATGGGAGCTGGAGTAAAACTACTATCCGATGACCTCCACCCAATTATTATTTGCTTTTATAGATGCTTGATGGGTCTAATTATTATTACTCCATTTGTTGCTAGAAATAACTTTAAAGCTCTTCAAACAGATAATATGCGTTTACAAATTTTCAGAGCTCTCATCAATATTATTTCAATGATTTGTTGGTTTAGCGCTATTGGGATGATGCATTTTGAAAAAGCTACAGCACTGGGATTTACAACACCTTTATTCACAACTGTACTTGCAGTTTTAATTCTTGGAGAAGTTATTCGTTTTCATCGTACTGCAGCACTTTTATTAGGTTTTGTGGGGATTTTAATAATAATACGACCAGGATATATGCCTTTTGAGTTTGGAACTATTTTGATGTTAATTGCATCTTTTAGTTTTTCTTTTGTACTTATTTTTGTAAAAAAATTATCTGCAACTGACTCAAGTCTTACAATTATTTTTTATCACTTATTATATATGACACCTGCTTTTTTTATTTTATCATTTTTTTATTGGGAAAGTATAAATCTGAGTCAATTAATAGTTTTTATTTTGATGGGTGCTTCAGGGTTACTTTCTCATTGGTGTCTAGCTCAAGCGTTTAAGATGTCTGATACAACTTTCGTGATGCCTCTACAGTTTACAAAACTTATTTGGGCATCACTAATAGGTTTATTTATTTTTTCTGAACAACCAGATATTTGGACATGGATTGGGGGAGTGATTATCTTTATTTCTGTTGTCTATATAACTTACCGAGAAGCATTTAAGAAAAAAGGTACCTTAAAACCAATTCAGGTTGATAGAGCGACTATAAATTAAATATTATTTAATACTATTGAGGCCATTTGATAAATTTATTTCACCAATATTTTTTGCTTTATTAAATTCCTTAATTCTATCAAATACATCAACATTAATTTGCCTATAAATATCAAGTAGATCAATTAAGACCCAATTTTCTCTAATTAATCCATTTTCTATTCGCCAAAAATCTAAACTACGCATTTCTAGTGGTTGTTTTGATGGGGCTATCCCCATCCAACCATCGTTTGTGATTGTTAATCGCATATTTGGCCAGCCTGTTTCACAAACATAGTTTCCTTCATGCACCCAATGTGTTTGTAAATCTTCCATACCTTCAAAGGCTAATTTTTCATTTGATGAACCTCCTTTACGATCTGGCATAGCTCGCAAAAAAGGAATTTGATGCCAATGCCTAAAACCAGCTATACCTCTCCCAGTTCCAATACCTGCAGGTCCATACCAATTAACATTAGGGTGCCAATATTTTTCTAGTTCCATAATTTTTGGATCAGGATTACTTGGATGTTTTGAAAGACCGTGAAGCATATCGATTACATGATCTAAATTTTTTTTTCCATCACCACTGATTGATAAACCATCACCAGACATTGGAGATGGTGTACATAGAAAGGCACCTAATTGAGGCACCATAGGCCAAGAATTTGCTTGCATCATTAATTCAGGCAAATCCCATATAGACTGCATTTCTGTTATTTGATTATCTTCAACATGGAAAAACTCATGGTACCTCATGTGAATTAAATTACCAGTTGGAGGAATATCTAAAAAAGGTTTTATAAAAGTTCCCATATAATTACCCATGGTACCTATCCAATCTTTTCCTTCAGGGGTTGTTCCTGCCATAACGATCATATCTCTTCTTTCCAAATCAGGGATACTTTCAATTAAAGGCAACAAACATTTAGATAATAAATTATCTAATCCATTGAAAGTGCCAAATGGATGACAAAAATGAATTAAAGAATTATTTGAAAAGTATTTATTTAGAGAAAGATTAATTGTTTCTTTATTACAATTTTGTAACGCCAGTTGATAATCAACAAAATTTTTTTTTAGTTCTTCTGATTTCATTATTTTGTTGTCCACCCTCCATCGATCATTAATGATGATCCTGTAATCATTGAAGATGCATTTGAAGCTAAATAAACAATTGCTGTTGCGATATCACTTTCAGTAGCCAACCTACCAAGTGGTATATTATTAATCATTTCTTTTTTAAATTTTTTATCTTTAAAAAATTTTTTCACCATAGGAGTTTCAACAAATGTCGGGCAGACAGTATTTACGCGAATATTATTTTTTGCTAAATCCAAAGCCATTCCTCGCGTTAATCCCTCAATTCCAAATTTTGTCATATTATATATACTTCTTTTAGGAGCCCCAACTTTACCAAGCTGAGAAGAAACATTAATAATAGAACCACCAATAGATTTTCTATTCTTTTGCTTAATCATTACTTTTGCACCCATTTGCGCAACATGAAAAGCTGCTTTCAGATTTAAATCAACGACGTAATCCATGTCTTCTTTATTAATTTTTGTGAAATGTTCAGGTCGGTTAGTGCCTGCATTATTAATGATTATATCAAGTTTTGAAATTTGATTGAATACTGATCTTAATTCTTCAAAATTAGAAACATCACAATCATAAATAACACATTTTCTTTTTAATTTGATAATTTCTTTCTTTACTTTTTCAAGATCACTTTTGGTACGACTTAAAATAATTAAATCTGCTCCTGCTTCTGCTAAAGCAATAGCTGATGCTTTACCAATGCCTTTACCAGCCCCCGTTACTAAAGCGGTTTTGTTTTTGACTTCAAATTTTTGTAAATACATTTCTTCTATATCAATATTTATTGATAGCTTTGCAACTAATTAAAAATAGAAGTGTCTAATTTCAACATTATTTTAGAACAAAAATCAAAATTATCTTCTTCATGAAATGATCCAGGAAAAGCAATACATGAAACTTTTGCATTATGCGCAGATAGCGCGCTTGCTCCAGAATCTTCAATGGCAATACATTCTTTAGGCTCTACATTGAGCCTTTTAATTGCCTCGATATAAATATCAGAATGAGGTTTAGGATATTGTACCATTGTGTTATTACCTACAAAATCAAAATCATCCTCGGTAAAATAATTTTTTAATGCCAAAAAAATAGAGTTGATATTATCTTTTGTTGTTGATGTTACAAATCCTAACTTAATTTGATTATTTTTTGTATATTCAATTACATCGATAACGCCTTCCCTTGGCATCAGTTTTTCAGTCAATAATTTTTGATTAAAAATTTCTGTTTTTCTCTCTCTGATTTTTTGCGCTTGAACTGTTGTGTTATTTTTTTCTGCAAAATCCTCTATTCTTTTTGTGCCACCCGATTGTTTAAGTAATAATCTATAATCTTCTTGATCCCAATACCAATCTAGACCAGCTTCTTTAAAAGCCTCATTAAATGACTCCCTTTGCAATTCTGATGTTTCTATAATGGTCCCAATAGACCCAAAAAATAATGATTTATAAGTCAAATTAACCCTTTACAGATCCTTGAGTTAATCCAGATACTATTTGTTTTTGAAAGAACATAACCAAAATAAATAGAGGTAATGTTATTGATGCAGCAGCAGCAATAGATTCTACTAAATCTGTCATTGTTGTTTCCATATTAAAGTATTGCATAATAGCAGGTACCATAGTTTGTGATTGACCATCAAGTAACAGAGCACATACAAGGTAATCATTATAAGCTAATAAAAAAGAAAAAAGTCCTGTGGTAATAACCCCAGGCCACATTAAAGGCATGATCACCATCCAAAAAGCTTGAAAGGGATTACATCCATCTATCTGAGCTGCTTCATCTAAATCTTGAGGAATATTCATAAAAAACGATCTTAACATCCAAATCGTAAAGGGCTGGTTAATTGCAACCAACAGTATAATCACAGCTATTTTTTTTCCATAGAGGCCATAATCTATAAATAGTTCTAAATAACCAGTGACTAGAACTGAATGTGGCAGAGCTCTAAATACTAATGCTGCAACTAACAACCAAAACGCTATCACAGAACTACTTCTTGATAAAGCATAGCCTGCAAGAGTGCCTACAGTTAATGAAATTGACACAACACCCAAGGTAACTAAAGCTGTATTTAGAAATTGTATATAAAATTCATTTTCTGACCAAACAGCAATAAAATGTTGAGTAGTAAAGCCTATCAAAGGTTTAGAAAGTATTTTTAAAAAAGGAATATACTCAAAAATATTATTTAGAAAATTTGCAATGTGCGTATTGAAAAATAAAAATAACACTAAAAATAAAGCGATGAAAATTAAGACCAATAATAAAAATGATATTAACTTGTTATTAGTTAGATTATTAATTTTCAAAAAATAATGTTGACGACTTTTGAAAAATTTAAAATAAATATAAATTGAAAAACACAAAAATATTAAATTTATGAATGAAAGTCCACCTACCTGCTTTAATGTATTAGGGCCAATAATTACATTCAATGGATTTGCGGCAAAAGAGTCAATAGGTAACTTAATCGACATTATGAAGACCCACAAAAGAGGAAATAGGGCAATAAAAGCCCATAGTATAATAGAGATACCAACTATTACTTTTAAGCTTAACGACAAATTAAACAATTTGCTTTCCATTAATTCTTCTTCTCTTTCTGTTCTCTAAAAACTCTTCGTAAAACAGGAATTAAAATTATTACAATTCCAATCATTGTAAGCATTGATGTTGCTGATGCTCTTCCAATATACCTACTTCCTGAATCATCTAGTCTTAAAAAATCATAAGTCATCCATTGAAGTGAGTTTAAAAATCCCTCTGCACCAAAACCGACTATCTCATCATATACCCTATAAGCATCCATTAAATGAATAAGTGTAACAAAAACTATAAGAGGCATTATATGAGGAATGACTATGTATCGAAATCGCTGAAATCGATTGGCACCATCAACAAAAGCTGCTTCTATTCTGTCTTTATCAACTGTCTGTAAAGCCGCATAAAATATTACAAAAGCAAAGGGAGTTGTGTGCCAAATTCTATAAAACAAAACCAAAAGTTCAATAGACCAAGCTTTAGCGAATATAGCAATATCTTTATCTAAAATATATTCCAATAAGGAAGTAACAATACCATCACCAATAAATAACCATTTAATTGATAAAGAACCAATAACAGGGGTAATTATGAAAGGTAATAATGTTATAAAAATTACAGGCCCCTTTAATCTATTTACCAAGTTATTTACACATAGCGCCAAACACATACCAAAAATAATAACAAAAGGTAATGTTATAAATGTAAAAGTTATTGTAAATCTTAGAGCTTGATAGAAATCAATAGATTGTATTGCTGACCAAGAATAACCATTATTTTTAATTATCGAATTTAATTCTTCAAATTGTAAAATATTTTTATAATTTTGCCAACCAACCCATATATTAATTTTAGTCCTATTTCCTTTTTCATCTAAAACGGGGACTTTTAAAATTTCTGTTTTACATCCAAAGGGATCACACTTTTCTCTTTCTACAATCTCTAAAATATCTTGTTTGAAATGAAAACTTTGGAAAAAGACTAAAAATAATGGAATGGCAATAAAAAAAACCATCATCATAAATGATGGCATAGTAAAAATTAAAAAAGTTTTTTTATTCATAAAAAATTACCCTCTACTGTAAAATACAGTAGAGGGTAAATAAAAGTTTATAAAAGACCTTTTTCTGTAGCAGAAGTTATATAATCTGCCTCTATTTTTTCGAGTGTAGCTTTAGCA